>JAUICI010000093.1 GCA_030427935.1 Bacteroidia bacterium
CCTGTATTTTCATCTATTTCAAAGCGTCCACCGGCATTATTACTCAAAGAATAAGTTACATCATCCGTAATATCTTGATCTTGAGCAAATGCGGTGATACCTACTGGTGTTCCATTCGCATCACTTTCATTCCGCCCTTAATTCTTTCCACATGCGCGGGAACGTTTAGAGCTTTTCCGTCCATTACTCGAATCGATTCGAATAATCCATCTGCGTATAAATATGCTCTATTTCGGGGACTAAGTGAAAATTCAGATTCTTCAATAATCTGACTATTAAAAGACAACTTCATAGTTAAAAAATGTTGCGCCAAAGATCGATGACCTTTTCTGCGTTGAGAGCAAATGTAAAAATTATGCCGTAAATAGCACCTGCGAAATGTGCATCATGTGCAATTCCCGTTCGGTTTTGCTTGGATAAGAAGTATTCAGCTAATAAATAAAGTATCCCGAAAATATAAGCTGGAGCCATTATGGGAAGGAATAATAGACCCATTTTAGCACTTGGATTCAATAAAATGAAACTAAACACTACTGCGGAAACCGCTCCAGAAGCACCTAAACTGAAATAGGTTTTATCATGTCGTCGTCTAGTTAAACTTGGTAAAGTGGCAAATGCGGCTCCTCCAACATATAGCAAGACATAGAAGAAATAACCTTTTACACCATGCAAACCATAGTATCCAAGATGTTCATTCACTCCTGTGCCTGTTTCGACTGCTTGTCCGAACATCCACAATACATACATATTGAAAATCAAATGCATCCAATCAGCATGAATTAAGGCGTGAGACAAAACCCGATACCATTGTTTATCGTCTGCACAATAAACAGGATTGAACATCATTTTATATTTCATATCAGAATTCTCCATTGCCTGTATGGAAACGATGATCGTTATTGCAAGAATTACGATTGTAACTGACATATTTTTAGTTTATTATCTAGTTTTATGATTTGAATTTCTCTACCTTTCTCCCACAATGAAAAAGTCTGTTTTCTTCTCATTGATCATGTGCTTGATTTTAGCTTCTTGTAACTCCAATAAGAAACAAGAAGCGGAATCGATGAGTCACCTCCCATTAAACGAGAGAATCAATAGAATATTTGCCGAAAATAAGGAGGAAAAAATCCAATTTGATTTAAAATTCGCAAAAGAAATCAAAGATTTATACACATTGAATGGTTTTCAATCTCTTTGGATCGAAAATGATAGCTTAACTCTTTCAGGCAAGAAACTTCTCCAACTATTGGATAGTAGTTATTACCATGGACTACCTCCAAACCTCTACCCTATAAATCAACTCAAAAATGAAAAGGATCCACTGCAAATAGAATTAGGTATCAGTGAAAGCTTATTTCGATTGTTGAAACATATTCAGTTTGGAATTTTAGATTCAGCTAAAACCTCTTTTAATTGGAATACTTACGATCAAAGTGATGCATATGTCCAATGGATACATCAAACTTATAAAGACAGTAACTTTATCAATCGAATCGATGAGTTTCATCCGCAGAATTTTCAATATCAATATTTATTGAAAGCTTGGAGGATCTATCTCTCTAAAACGGATTTGGACACAAGTACCTTCTTCGTTCCAGGAATAAAAAAAGATTCCACCAAATCTTATGAAATAGCCCGATCCATTCTTGTGCACAAAAAGTATTTGGATAGCATTCAGTCAGATGACAACGAGGTCTTTTTAAAAGCTTTAGAAAAATATCAGGAAGATCACATACTTAAAGGCGATCATGTAATTGGAAGCAATACGGCAAAAGCGCTTGAGAAATCAGAATGGGACAAATTTAAACAACTCGTCATCAGTTTAGAGAAATACAAATGGAAACAAAAACTACCTCAAAAATATTTTCGAGTTAATATTGGAGAACAAAAGCTACGATTGATAGATTCCAATCGATTTGTACGGGAACATCGAATCATTGTCGGGCATTATGACACTCAAACGCCAGAATTAGAATCTAAACTAAAACGGATGGTTCTTTTTCCTTACTGGAATGTACCTCATTCAATTTCTTCAAAAGAACTTATTTACGGAGCCAGAAGAGATACCGCTTATTGGCGCAAGAATGGCTATAAAGTATTTCGAGGGAAAACAGAGATCGATCCTTCAACGGTAAATTGGCGAAAATATGACAAGAACAAATTTCCATTTCGAATCAGACAAGAACCCGGACCTAAAAACTCACTAGGCTTGATCAAATTTCTATTTCCCAATAAGTATTCGGTTTATCTCCACGACACTCCGACAAAATGGTTGTTTAGAACTAAAATGCGCTATTATTCGCATGGATGCATGAGATTGGAAGATCCGAAAGGTTTGGCTCATTATCTAATTGCAACCGATCCGAAAAATCGATTTATTGCCGATAGCCTTGAAGTAGAACTGGAAAAAGCTGAGAGGCAATCCATTTCACTCAGAAAGCCTATCCCTATTTATGTGGAATATATTACAGTTGGAGCTGACTCTACAGGTAATATTTATTTCCATTTAGATCATTACGGAAGAGACGAAAAGTATATCGAAAGTATATTCGGATATTGATTTATTGAGGAACTTTTAGCTTGAAGAATTCGATAAAACTCTTTGAAAACCGAATCGGATAACCAATTTTCCGGGCATAAACAGAGGTGAATTTGGCCCCGAGAAGAATGATCATCCCATTGAAGAAGACCCAAAGTAAAATGACCATGATCGAGCCTCCAAAACCGACTTGTGAAATGTAATTGATGTTTCCGATATACCAGCCGATTAAATATTTCCCAATTAATCCGAGAATAGCCGTAAGAACTGCTCCTCCTAAAATTAACTTGGAGTGTGTAGTCGCATCAGGCAGAATTTTGAACAAAATAAAGATGGTAATCACACTGATGACAAATCCCAAAACATATTTCAGTACAAAAGTCAAGATTGCAGAATGAAAATCATAATAATCCTGAACCAGATCAATGATGGAAAACGAAAGGGTTTCAATAAACATGAAAGCCATGAAAATTATGCCGATTAAGAAAAGAATAAGTAAAGAAGCCAATCGATCAAAAATGGTCTTAATCATCTTCTTTTTCGTGTCAACCTTTACTCCCCAAACATAATTGATCCCTTTTTTCAAAGAATACAATAAAGCCGAGCTCGAAAATAAGAAGACAAATAGCCCTACAAATTGAGAACCATAGCTCAGGGAAAGTCCTGCGGCACCATCCACTAAATTGTCAATAATATCGCTGTGCTTCTCTCCTAGTTGATTTAAGAGAACATTCTTCACTTCATAAGCCACATCTTCGTTTCCAAGGAAAAATCCAAAAATATTAATAGCCAGGAAAATTATCGGAATCAATGCAAACAAGGCATAATAGGCAAAGGCAGCACAATGACTAAATGAATCAGAATCGAAGAATTCCGAGATACTATCTCTTAAAACTTCGTAAATCTCTTTGTATGACAGTTTTCTAATCGGCAAACTTATATCTCTTATTTCTAATATAAATCCGATCAAAAGTCTTCTCTTCGAAACTTTCCAATACCAAACTTTGCTTATTGGATCTCACTTTATATCGGATGTGTGCACCAAGATAGATAATATCCTCTATTTCCAGTTCAATTTCAATGGAATAGCTCCCCTTTTTCTCCAAAGCAAATTCATTAAAACGAAAGTGGAAAATCTTATTTTCGATCTTTATCTCATTATAACCCCCAGTAATCATGGCCTCGTAGTTCGATAAAGGTCCGGTGTATAATTTCTTTTTTGAGACATCTCTGAGGATTTCTCCTTCATTCATGATTAAAATGCGATCAGACATAACAAATGCGTCTTGATAGTCATGAGTGACCATGATTGTGGTAATCTGATGTCGATTTAAATAATCATATAATCGATTCTCAATTTCGAATTTATTCATTAAGTCGATCTGACTAAATGGCTCGTCCAAGAGCAATATTTCGGGAATCTCCGCCAATGCTCGTCCCAGAGCGAGTCTTTGTTTTTGTCCACCAGATAAAGTCTGTGCTATTTGGTCTTGGTAAGCTTGCAAATTAATTACAGCTAGAATTTCATCTACTTTGGACTGAATATCGTGCTTTTCAAGATGTAAGATTTTGTTTGAGATATTTTCGCGAACCGAATGGTAATTGTCCAAATCAAAGTTTTGATCGACCAGTTTCATTTGCTTATGACCCGGGATTAGTACTTTTGATGGTCCATCCACGGGCTTGTCTTTAAATAGGATTTGACCTGACTCTAAATCATTTAAACCATATATGGAACGCAATAAAGACGATTTCCCACTTCCACTTAACCCTAGAATTGAAATACGCTCCCCTTTTTGAAGACTAAAGGAGATGTCGTGTAAAGAAAAATCTGAATATTTGAGATATAATCCTTCTACTGATAGGATCATTGAACTAATTCTTTAGGGAAATCATCCACATCGATATAAACTCCAGGAATTACATTGGTAAGAACCGACTTCTCTTTAAAAACCAATTCGAAAACTTCCTTTTCGAGATCGAAATCTACTGTTTCAATTACAGACTCAGATACTGCGATTCTATTTTGATTATCACCATTGACCTCCCAGATTTTCATATTGGCTATTGGAAGTTGAAAATCCTCTCCATCCTTTTGTCCTTGTAGAAAAAAAGTGTCTTCTTTTGATAATTCAACCGACACAACTTTTCCATTGATTGAAAATTCATCTTCCCATAATATCTTATAGTTATCAGCACTCTCCTTTCCTTCGTTGTGTTTTTCAGCAAACTCAGAAGAATACTCTTCATTCGGCATTAAAAATCTACATGTCATGCTCATTTCAAAGAAAATTTTATTTCGACACAGGCACCACCATCATTTTTAAAATTAATCTGCCCATCTAATTGATCAATTAAAACATGTACCAACTCCAAACCAATCGATTCAGAATAAGCCTCCGGATCAAAATTCTCCGGAAATCCTTTCCCATCATCCTTGAGAGTTATTTGAATTTCATCCTCAATCTTTCTCATGTGAAGTTCAATATGAACCTCAGAACCTTCTTCAGCGGCATATTTAATTGAGTTTGTCATCAGCTCATTAACAATCAAACCAAGTGGAATTGCTTTTTCAAGACTAATCAGAAAATCCTCACCTTCATTTTTAACCGTAATGAAAGATTTATTTGATAGAAGCGAATCTTTGATGGACTCTCCCAAATCTTGAAAATAGTCGTTTACATAAACCGCTTCCTGAAATTCAGAAACATAGAGTTTTTCATGAACAAGGGACATAGCCAAAATTCTATTCTGCATGTTCATCATAGGATTTTGATACTTCTTCGAACTAATTTTATTGGCTTGAATATTCAATAGACTTGAAATAATCTGGAAATTATTTTTAACCCTATGGTGTACTTCTTTCATCAAAGCTTCTTTTTCTTTGATTGATTTTTGAAGCTCTTTATTTCGTTTTCGCACAATTCCAAGCACATAAACAATAGCCCCAAAAGCCACTGCTAGAAAGACTAACCATAAAATCAGGTAGAAATTTTGCACTTCTTTTATTCGGATTTGCTTTCCCTTTCTTTCATTTTCCTGAACGAACTCAACGGAATCCTTTAATTGCTCGTATTGCGCATTGTAATACATTTCCAATCTAGCGATTTCTAGATTTGTTTCAGAATTGTAGATACTGTCCTTTATTCCTTCATAGATTTCACGATAAAGATTCGCTTTTTCGTAGTTTTTAATAAGAAAATGACTCTCAGAAAGCAATTGGTTGATGCGAATCTCATCTGAAAGAGAATATTCAGAGCGGTTAATCTTCTTAGCTTCGTTTAACAACTGAATGGCTTTTTCTACTCTGTTTTGCCTCAGGTAGGAAACACCTCTGTTTATATATAACTTCTTTTCAATGGAGATATTTGGAAACTTTATTAATAAATCTTCGGTCACATCAAAATAGCGATTAGCTTCTCTGAAACGACCTAGCTCCATGTATAGCCGACCAATCAACAGGTAATTCACTTTCAAAGAAATACTGTCGCGAATGGATTCCTTAATCCGTTTACCTCGATATAAAAAATCTTCAGCAACATTGTAATTCTGCTCAATCATTTCAATTTCAGCCAAGTTCGTATAAGCCTTGGCTAGTGTCATGGAATCTTTAATTCTCAGAGAATTCGTCAATGCTTCCGAATAAAATCTGGTTGCATTCTTGTAATCATTCATATTAAAATAAGCAATTCCAATATTCAAATTGATTTGAGCCTCATATTGCTGTAATTTTCTTAGATCGGAACTTTTTTTAAACTCTTTAATCTTGTACAGATTACTTCTTGCTACAAAATAATTTCTCAGAGCTTCGTAATTTTTACCTTGAACAATATTGATGGAAGCCAGATTCACACTGATAGCAAACAATCTTTCGTTATCCCCTCTATCACTTGCTATTTTTTTAGCTTTATTGTAGTAATATAACGCATCTGAAACCTTCCCTCTTCTGAAATAAATGGATCCCATGGCGGAATACCCCAATTCCAATTTTGCCTGATCATTCAATTGCTTGGAAAGTTCAATTTGAATTTTTGAATATTTTTCAAGTGAATCCAGGTGCACGTTAAAATACAAATCTGAAATCTCACCTGAGATTTGGAGTTTCTTCTGAATATCAGATCCTGCACTTACCCATTCTTGTTTCAAGGAATCTAGGTTCTGACCAAATAAACTAACTGAAGCAAAGACTAAGCATAAAAAGAACGCTGATTTATGAAATGCTTCATTTAATTTGATCATTATCACCTGAGATTTGTAATTTTGCCAAAAATACAACAAGTGAGCGTAAAATCAATATTCTTAAAACCGGGAAAGGAAAAATCAATCGAAAGATTTCACCCATGGATTTTTTCTGGAGCATTGATGAAGGGACAAGATGACCTTTCTAACGGTGACTTGGTTTGTGTTAAAAATGCTTCTGGAAAGTTCCTTGGAATTGGTCATTACCAGGACTTAGGTAGTATTTCCGTGCGCATTATCAGTTTTATAGATGAACCTATCGATCAAGGTTTTTGGAATCGAAAATTTGAGAACGCTTATCAGGTAAGAGAAAATTTAAATTTGGTTCATGTCAACAACAATGTTTACCGCTTAATACATGGTGAAGGAGATGGACTTCCGGGCCTAATCGTCGATATTTATAACGATAGCGCTGTTTTGCAATGCCATAGTGTGGGCATGCTACAAAATCTGGATTACATAAAAAACGCCATCCTCCACGTGTACGGTAAAGGAATTAAGGCGATCTACAATAAAAGTTCAGACACAATCTCCCGTGAAATTGAGGTTGAAGACGGCTATATTCATCATGCAAAAGATCCGGAAAAGATCGTTTTTGAATACGGCCACAAATTCAGTGTAGACTGGGAAACAGGTCAGAAAACAGGTTATTTTATCGATCAAAGAGAAAACCGAAGAATATTGGCCAAGTACGCCTCAGGAAAGAAGATTCTGAATACTTTTTGTTACTCTGGAGGGTTTTCCATTTTTGCGCTAGAAGCAGGAGCAAAATTGGTTCATTCCCTTGACAGCTCAAAGAAAGCAATTGATTTAGTCAACCAAAACATGGTTTTGAATAGTCGAATGCATTCGGACAAACATAAATCCATAGTAGCCGACGCCATGGATTTCATGAAAAACCTGGAAGAAGAATACGATATCATTATATTAGACCCTCCTGCTTTCGCGAAACACAAAAAATCGCGTCACAAAGCTATCCAAGGCTATAAAAGATTGAATTACAACGCCATCAAACAGATCAAGCCGGGAGGAATCATTTTTACCTTCTCCTGTTCGCAAGTAGTAGACAAACAAATGTTTACCAAAACTGTGATTGCTGCTGGTATTGAAGCCAAAAGATCAGTTAGAATACTCGAACAATTGCATCAACCAGGAGATCATCCTGTGAACGCTTATCATCCTGAAGGTGAATACTTAAAAGGCTTAATCATACAAGTCGATTAGACGTTGACGATTTCTTATTCAAATATCCTGAAGATCGCCTTTCCATTGATGATCGGCACCTTTGTTCAGTCTGCTGTCATGCTGACTGACGCCGCATTTATTTCTGAACTTGGTACACATGCCTATGGTGCGGTAGGAAATGCTGGACTACTCTATGTTTCTTTGATCATGCTATCCATGGGAATTGCCGACAGTGGTCAGATCATGATTGCTAGAAGAAACGGAGAAGGAAATTATTTAGATATAGGAAGAACTTTTAGACACAACATCTTCATACTCCTCCTTTTTTCATTGATGATTTTCGTAGTCTATGCTCTATTTACCCAATCTTTTCTGGCATCAACGGTAAATGATTCCAAAGTAGGTGCGTTAATGGATGAATATCTAAATTACCGCAAATACGGAGTCTTTTTTGAGGCCTTTAGATTGGCCATCATGTCTTTTTATGTTGGAATTGGAAGAACGAGAATCATCATTTATTCAACTCTGATCTTAGCTCTTTCCAATATATTACTTGATTACGCGCTTATTTTTGGGAATTTTGGCTTTCCTGAATTGGGAATCCAAGGAGCCGCCATCGCTTCCACTGCTGCCGAGTTTCTCGCCATGCTTTTTATGGTGATTTACTTGATTACAGATAAAAAGAACCAGATTTACGAGCTTTTCAATCGTTTTCGATTAGACAATGATATCATTCAGAAATTTATTCGATTAGCTCCTCCTTTGATGGGACAAGGATTTATCGCTTTGGGAGCTTGGTATATTTTCTTTTCCATAATCGAAGAAATGGGGCCAGTAGAATTGGAAATATCCCATATTGTAAAAAGTCTTTATTTCATCGCCTTCATTCCACTTCAAGGATTGAATTCTACTACAAAAACACTTGTTAGTTCTTTGATTGGTGCCAAACAAGCCGAGAAAGTACCCAAACTCTTGCTTAGAATCAATTTATTGAATGTGACAGCTTTGGTGATTATCCTGCATGGAATTCTTTATCCGGAATTAATGGTGAATTTGGTCAACCACAACCCCGAATTACTTGATAACCCAGAAAGAATGCAAACCATCGCCAATTTGTTTCAGTTAATTTTTGGCTCCATGATTCTAGTAGGAATCGTTTCTCCTTATTTCCATTTCTTAAGTGGATCTGGGAATACCAAAATCTCATTTTTAGTGGAAGTATCGGCGATTGCAATCTACTTGATAAGCGCTTATATCTTGGTAATGGTTTTAAAATCTGACTTGATGGGAGTATGGGCGGTAGAATATATCTATTTTAGCAGTTTGGGAATCTTTTCCTTTTTATATTTCAAATTTGCAAACTGGAAAAACACCGTAGTATGATTAAAGACAAGTCAATTATTTTCATGGGAACGCCCGACTTCGCTGCTTGTTCGTTAGAGAAAATAATGAAATCCGGAATCTCTGTAAAAGCTGTAATAACAGCTCCTGATAGACCAGCAGGTCGAGGTCAGAAGGTTCGTTTTTCTGCGGTAAAAGAAAAAGCGCTTGAATTCGATTTACCCCTATTACAACCAACAAATTTAAAAGACGAAACTTTTGTACAATCCTTGAAAGAATTGAATGCTGACCTATTCGTGGTAGTTGCTTTCCGCATGCTTCCTGAAGTTGTTTGGGGAATGCCGGCTCTCGGGACTATCAATCTGCACGGATCTTTACTTCCCAATTACAGAGGAGCTGCACCGATCAACTGGGCAGTCATCAATGGCGAAAAAGAAACGGGTGTCACCACATTCTTCATTGAAAAAGAAATTGATACGGGTAAAGTCATTGAATTTGCTAAAACTGAAATCACAGAGGAAGATAATGCAGGAACCGTTCATGACCGATTGATGCTCATTGGGGCTGATTTACTGGTTTCTAGTATTCAGAAGATATTTAAGGGAGAAGTAAATCCGATTGCGCAATCTGACTTGATCAAAGGCGAACTAAAAGAAGCTCCGAAAATCTTCAAAGAAGATTGTAAAATTGATTGGGAATTGCCTGCAGAACAAGTATTCAATAAAATACGTGGATTATCACCTTACCCTGCTGCTTGGACTCAAATTCAGCATAAGGAGACCGGGAAAATAAAAGGGATGAAAATCTTCAAAACTGAACAAACGAATTCCAAATCAAGCTCAGGGAAAATAGAATCAAACGAAACCGTAAGTGTTGGATGTTCTGATTTTTACTTAAGATTAGCTGAAGTACAACTTGAAGGTAAAAAAAGAATGCCTGTGGAAGATTTCAAAAGAGGTTTTAATTTTGATGAATGGGAAATCCTTAGTGCTTAAGTTAACATGAAACAGTTTCTTTTAGTCATATTATTTAGTGTTTTAACCCCGGTGCTGGGGCAAAAAAACAAGCTTACAAAGGCTGAAAAGGATTCCATTGAAAGTATACAAGCCAATACAACATACAAAGACTCCATTGTTTTTGATTCCGGCGATCATTTGGTGGGGAAAATTAAGCAATTGGACCGCAGTATTTTAAAAGTCAAAACAAAATATTCCAAATCCGATTTTCAAATTAAATGGCTTCGCGTCAAAGAAATATATTCCGATCGAAACTATAGTATATTCTTGGAATCGGGTCAGGAAGTATTTGGACGAATTGAAATGGATCCGGATGACAAGAAATTCGCTTATGTCGTTCAGGAAAACGGACTTAAAAGACCCATCGTTTTTCGAGAAATCATCTTTATAAAGCGGATTGATAAGAAGTTTTGGGATCGACTCAAAGCTAATATTGATGCAGGATACACTTTAACAAGAGCCAATAACCAACATCAGATTTCAGTTCAAGCTGGAGTTACCTATTTTGGTCGAAAAATGAAGGCCGGTATGTCTACAAATATTGTAAGAACCATCCAAGATAGTGTTGATAATATCAAAAGAACAGAGGGTGCTTTGGATCTCCAGGTATACATGCCATTGGACTTTTTCTATTTTTTCCAGAACTCTTTACTTTCCAATACAGAACAGTTGATCAAATTAAGAAACGGAATGTCTACCGGATTTGGTTATTCCTATGTCAACACCAATAGAATGAACGGTTACCTCGCTTTAGGTGCTACGTGGAATAATGAGACATTTACAAATGATACTGTAAATCGAAACTCAATTGAGGGCTATATTGGTTTTCGTTATGAAATTTTTAATCTAGGCGATTTGAATATTGAAACCTATGTAAATACCATGCCTAGTTTCACAGATTTAGGAAGAGTCCGTGTCGATTTAAAAGCCTATGTTCGCTATAAATTTCCATTCGACATGTATTTGGGAGCTTCTTTTACCATGAACTATGATAACCGCCCTACACAAGACGCTTCCCCTATCGATTATGTTTTACAAACTTCAATTGGCTGGTCCTGGTAATGAATCAAAAGCAAATCGACATAGCGCTTAAAGTATTGGCAATTTTGCTCATTCCTTTTTTGATTTGGCTTGGATTTCATCGAGAAGCAACTTTTGTGGAAATGAACAAGCTGATTATGTTCAAACAAAATCCAAGTGTGGGAAACTGGGCGTCTGAAATTGTAGCTGATTATTACGATTATTCTGAGCAAGCTCTATATACAGCTAAATGGTGGTTAACCGTCCGTTTTTCTATTTATTTTTTCCTTTTGTCTGGACTTATTTTATTCTTGTTTTTCAGAAAGAAAAAAGTCCTTTATTACCTACTAATGTTCTACCTTGTAATCTTTGTTCTTGCAGGTATTTCCTATTTATCAAGTTACATTACTGGCAATCATAGAGGAGCTTATCTTGTAGCAAGACGCCTCATGGGTTTGTTACAATCGCCCTACCCTTTCATGCTCATCTTTGTGCTGATTCTTTTCGGATTGGATCGAATGAAGATTTCACAGAAAAGCGAATAATCGAAAAACATTAAAAAGATTTAATTCGAAATCCATCGATAATACTAATTTCGTGGTTCCAATTTTAATTATTTGAGGTTATGGCAAAAGATCAAGCAATTTTCGACCTGATCCAGGAAGAGAAACAAAGACAAATCAAAGGAATAGAGCTTATCGCATCGGAAAACTTTGTTTCAGATGAAGTGATGGAAGCTATGGGATCCATTCTAACAAATAAATACGCGGAAGGTCTTCCAAATAAAAGATATTACGGAGGATGTGAAGTAGTAGATAAAGTAGAACAACTCTGTATCGATCGCTTAAAAGAGCTATTTGGAGCTACTTGGGCAAACGTGCAGCCTCATTCTGGTTCTTCTGCGAATTATGCCGTTACATTGGCTTGTTTGCAGCCTGGAGACACGATTTTAGGTTTTGATCTATCACACGGTGGACATTTAACGCACGGATCACCTGTAAACTTCTCAGGTAAACGATTTAAGCCTGTGTTTTATGGAGTTAAGAAAGAAACTGGTTTGATCGATTATGATCAAATGGAAAGCCAAGCACGAGAGCATAAACCAAAAATGATCATTTGTGGAGCTTCTGCATACTCAAGAGATTGGGACTATGCTAGAATTCGAAAAATTGCGGATGAAGTTGGAGCTGTAGTTTTAGCGGACATTTCTCACCCAGCTGGATTAATTGCATCAAAACTCTTAAACGATCCTTTAGATCATTGTCATATCATTACCACAACCACACATAAAACTTTAAGAGGACCAAGAGGTGGCGTAATCATGCTGAGACACGACATGGAAAACCCTTGGGGAATCACAACGGCAAAAGGAACGGTAAGAAAACTATCTTCGCTTTTGGATTCAGCAGTATTTCCTGGGTGTCAAGGTGGACCACTAGAACATGTAATTGCAGCAAAAGCAGTTGCTTTCGGAGAAGCATTAAAACCAGAATACAAAGCTTATTGTCAGCGCGTAATTGACAATGCTCAAGTAATGGCGCAAGAATTTGTAGATAGAGGTTATCACTTAATTTCAGGTGGAACTGACAATCATTCGATGTTGATCGATCTTAGAAATAAAGGAGTGACCGGAAAAGATGCTGAAAATGCTTTAGTAGCTGCAGATATTACCGTGAATAAAAACATGGTCCCTTTTGATGATCAGTCGCCATTTGTGACTTCCGGAATTCGAATTGGAACTTCCGCGATAACAACCAGAGGCATCACCACTTCTGAAATTCCGAAGATCGTTGATTTCATTGATCGCGTCATTAGCAATCACGAAGATGAAAACCTTTTAGCCGAAGTAAGAAAGGAAGTTATCGAAATGATGAGTCCTTACCCGCTTTTCAAAGCTTAAAAGTTATTTGATATAGATGAAAAGCTCCATTTTATGGGGCTTTTTTTTGCTTCGAAAATGAAAGAAACAAGACACCAATTATAAGTAGTAAATTCCCCAAACCAATAATCCCAGAAGTTACCATCTCCCCTGTATTTGCACCCCAGACAAACCCCCAGTTTAAACCATATAAAACACAGCCAATCAATCCAATAACAGTATTCAATTGAATTTTTTGTTGAACATTTGGAATCAAATAAATAATTAAGGGAATTGAATACAAAAAGTGTTCGGTATCTGTTAAAACCAGGTTGGGTATTATGGCGATTAACACGAAAAAAGCGAGAAATTTATTTTCTTTTAGTCCTTTGTAAAATAGACCAATATACAAGCCTACAAATAAGAAGATGAAAATGAAAATGGAGATGTGAATTCCAAAGTGTTTTTCAATGGTTCCGGATAAATAATTGTAACTAGTAATCTCTTCATTATGATTCAACATCGCATCTTTCCAACCTTTCAACAAATCCATATTCCCTTCAAAACCTACAAAAACAGTAGGTAGAAGAAGGCAAATGAGTACAATTAGTGCTGTCTGAAGAATCCACTTCCATTCTTTGTTTAGTAGGAAAAACAGACCTAAAAGCATGAAATAGGGTTTCAAAACTATGACTACCGCAAAAAGAATGGACCCTAACCATACTTTCTTTTGTTCATAGGACTTGTAGACTAAAAAACTCAAGACCAAAAGAATAAAATTGACATTCCCCAAATGCAATTCTCGAACGAGATGATCGGCAATAAAAAGAAATACAACCGGAAGTATCCAGAGGAGTTTCTTTGGTTTTTCTTCTACTTCCCTTGCAATCAAGGGTAGAAACAATACAATCGCCAAGCCGATAATCCAGTAAAAGATGATGGCTGCGGTTGTATAAAAAAACAAAGTAAAGACCGAGAAAATCATGGCAAAAAACGGCGAATACTTAAACCAGCCCGAACCCAGACCATAAGGATGTTCATAAATATTTTCTCCAGCTATGAAATCCGTAGAAGACAGAAAATAAACCTTGAAATCATTCAGCCAAAAGCGATTATTGACCATCTCCGCAGTAAAGAAAAGGGCCACAAAACCCAAAGACCACAAATAATAAGGCCAATATTTCTTTTCAATCTGAATGATCATAATACAATTATAAGGTCTTTCTACAAAATCAGGAGAATTGAAGTTCAGATTTTACTATTTTCGCTCACGTGAAAGCTATTTGGCAATCTTCATATCGAAACTACTTCATCCTCGCTTTGATCTT
>JAUICI010000094.1 GCA_030427935.1 Bacteroidia bacterium
TCTTTTAGTGCGAATGTGAGATAATCCTTTTCAATAACCTTTTTCCCATTGTGGGTAATTGCACTTGAACCAAATCTTGCCGTATTCCATTGATGCTCGCTAGAAAAATCAGGTTGAATGTAGTTTACATAGTCTGGGGTTTTATGTTTAGGTGTATAGAGTGAAAACGCCCCGCAAAAGCCATATTGCTCTGTAAATCCTTTATTACTCGGAATGTAATCTTTAAAATTACCTAAATGCCACTTTCCAAAGATCGATGTTTTGTATCCAGCAGCTTTGAATATTTCAGCAAGAGTAATTTCTGAATTTGGAATTCCTTGTTTCGCGATTTGTGCTGGACCAGGGTATGACGGCTCTGTAGAAACCCTCCAATCACCGAGTTTTTTGTTCTTTTTAGCCATACCGTATTCCAATCCATTCGTAGGATATAAATCCATGGGCTGAGACTCAAAACCAAATCTTTGCTGATATCGGCCTGTTAAAATTGCTGCTCTTGATGGCGAACAAATTGGTGCAGTCACATAAGCATTGTTGAAATGAACACCGTTCGAACTTATTCGATCGATATTTGGTGTCTTCACGTCAGAGTCTGGATTGTAACAAGTCACTTCATTTTTTCCCAAATCGTCTGCCATAATAATGATGACATTGTATTTTTTTGAGGGATCTTGTTTAATTGAATTCAAATAGATCTCCTTCTTAGATAACTCGTTTGGATCATCTTTAATCCTCCATTCACTTTTTGTAGTTGTTAAGGGATAACAACCAAAAAGTAGAAGTGCTAATATCAATATGATATATAATCCTTTATTCATTCTACTACTACTATTTCAATGCCTTCAACTTCTACGACATCACCTAAATATACCTTCTTTCTTTTTCGGGTTTCGACTTCACCGTTAAGTAATACTTCTCCCTCAGTAATTAGTATTTTCCCGTGTCCACCCGTTTGAGCCACTTCACAAATTTTCAAAAGTTTGATTAACTCAATATACTCACCTTTTAGCTTAAACTCCACCGTACTTTTCTTTAAATTTTCTTATTAGAATATCTGAAGCTCGAAAAGAATCTAAGTCGCCTTCTTTTATTTTCTTCAGTAAATTTTCCTTTTCAATAACTAAATCTTGATTATGTTCAATTAAGTGAATTAGCCCTAGCTGGACGGATCTTTCAAACCAAAATACATCTTGAACTCTTCTATTTGAAAACAAGTGTCCGTTTTCAATAGAACTCGTCTGAAATTCCTTTATGATCTCAAAAATCTTTTCCATTTTTTCATTTGAAACAGAACTTGATGTTTCCACTTTTGGATTCCAAAACTTTCTTTTTGGTGGAAGATAATGGATAGCATTTTCGTACTCGCTTCTAGCTAAGTTTGCTTTTTTAATATTATCTCCATCTGCTTTATTGATCAGGAGTAAGTCGGCCATTTCCATGATTCCTCTTTTAATCCCTTGCAGTTCATCCCCTGCTCCAGCTAACATGAGAAGTAAAAAGAAATCTGTCATTGAATTCACTTCAATCTCGCTTTGACCTACACCAACAGTTTCTATCAAAACATATTCAAATCCTGCGGCTTCGCACAAGTAAATTGTTTCTCTTGTTTTACGAGCCACTCCTCCTAAACTCCCAGAAGAGGCAGTAGGTCTAATGTATGCATTTGGAGACTGGGACAATTCGTTCATTCTTGTTTTGTCTCCAAGAATAGAACCCTTAGTGATTTCAGAACTTGGATCCACGGCTAAAACAGCAACCTTCAACCCTTTTTCTATCAGAAATAAACCGAATGATTCAATAAATGTACTTTTACCTACACCAGGTACACCGGTAATTCCAATTCGAAGAGCATTTCCGGTTTGACTGTAGATTTTTTTTATGAGTTCAGAAGCCAGAACCTCATCTTCAGGATTAGTTGACTCCACAAGAGTAATCCCAAGACTTAATGCATTCAAATCTCCTTCCAATATTTTTTTTGAAAGAAGTTCAGGATTTCTCTGATCAGCTCTTTTCTTTCTAGAAGCTTTTAATCGTTCGAGATTATTCTTATTTCTATTTGATTCCTTCAGACTTACTTTTTTAGCAAAAATATCAAATATTAAATGATATTTGTAGCATGCGAATTATTTTGATCTCAGACACCCATGGCTTTTTAAATCCTAAGCTTAACAAGTATTTCAAGGATTGTGATGAAATTTGGCATGCAGGAGACATTGGATCGAAGGAAGTAGTTGAAGAGCTAGAAGCAATCAAACCTACTCGAATTGTTTTTGGGAATATTGATAATCATGAGATTCAACTGATGACTGAGAAAGAATTGATTTGGGAAATTGATGGGCTTAAATTTGCCATGACGCATATTGCCGGAAAACCCGGGAAATATTATAGAGAAGGAGGGGATTTTTTTAAAAATTCAAATGCGGATGTTTTTATTTGTGGTCATTCACATATTTTGCTTGTTCAGTTTGATAAGTTTTTGAATGGTCTATGGCTTAACCCTGGTGCTTGTGGAAATAAGGGATTTCACAAAATCAGTACTTTTCTGAGATTTGAAATCAAAGGTGGTAAAATTGAAAACATGGAAGCTATTGAACTCGGTCCAAGATCCATTAAATTTTGATATTTTTATAAGATGAAAGTTGATATTCTTTGTATTTCTGCGCATCCTGATGATATAGAATTGTCTTGTGCTGGTACTGTGTTAAAATCCATTGACCAAGGAAAAAAGGTGGCAATTGTTGATCTTACAGAAGGCGAATTAGGGTCCAGAGGTTCTGTTAAAGAGCGCTATCAAGAAGCTGCGGATGCATCGAAAATTTTAGGTCTTTCCGATCGCGTTAATCTTCAAATGGCAGATGGTTTTTTTGAAATAAATGAGGAAAACTTAAAAAGGCTCATTGTACAAATCAGAAGATTTCAACCGGAAATTGTATTATGTAATGCCCTTTCCGATAGGCATCCGGACCACGGAAGAGGAGGCGACCTAGCTTCCAGAGCTTGTTTTCTTTCTGGGCTGATTAAAATCGAGACCCAATACGAAGGTGAAAAGCAAAACCAATGGAGACCAAAAGCGGTATATCGTTACATTCAGGACAGGTATATGAAGCCGGATTTTATAGTAGATATTTCAGAATATGTCGATCAAAAAATCGAATCTATCTTGGCGTATAAAACCCAATTTTATGATCCCAATTCCAACGAAATCGAAACACCTATTTCTGGAAAAGACTTTATTGAATTCTTGAAAGGAAGATGGGCCGGTTTTGGAAGAACCATCAATGTTGAATATGGTGAAGGCTTTACGGCAGAAAGAACCGTTGGAATTGAGGATTTAAATCATTTACTATGAAAAATCTTGCCTGGTCTCTTCTAATACTATTTCTGAGCAGCTGTGCTGGAGAGGAGAAAAAATTAGAAAAGAGTGAACCAGAGAAAAAAATTGAAGAACAAAGATCAATAAAAGAATTTGCTCTTGATTACTGCAAATGCATGAAAGAAAGCGAAGAAACGACTAACTGTGAACAATTATTGATTGATTTCCAAAATATTTATGGTTCAAAAAACAAAGAGGCTGAAATGGAATTTTCAAAAGAAATGCAAAATTGTCTCTGATATTTTGTAAATTAATTAAGCAATTATTCTGAATATGAACATCCGAACAATATCTTTTCTGATTCTACTTGGTGGAATTTATAGCTGCTCTGTAAAAAGCCCTAGTGAATATGGTAAAGCTTATTGCGAATGCATGAAAGAGCACAATGGGAACATGAAGAAATGTAAGGATATTCTAGATGATGCCAAATACGATCACAATGGTGAAGATGAAGCTGTTCAGAAAGAATTCATTGATGCGTATAATGCATGTATGAAAGAGAACTAATCTTTCACAAATCTTGACGTCTTTATTTCTTCACCTATCTGAATTGAAAGAAAGTAAAGTCCTTTATTCAATTGACTAACATCTATCGCTCCATTTCCAATTTCTCCATTGTAGATTACTTGACCCAAAGGATTTCGAATCGTTAGTAGTGAGTTTGAAGGTAAATTTCCTTCCACATGCAGTATATTCTTTGCAGGATTTGGATAAATGAATAGCTCAATACCTGAATTTTCGCCTATGCTAGCCATAAAGGGATTTGAAGCATTGGAATATGTGGATGAAAAATTGGATCTATTCAAATTTGCACAGGGACTCGTGCCTAAGGCCAAAACTTTATAATTTGTTGTTGAATTTCCTGTAGGATTGAAATCGGTATAGGTATTTACAGAATTCAGAACTGCAAACAATAGGTCATAGGTTCCATCCCCTTGTGGATCTCTGAAAACACGATAAAAATCGAAATTATAACCTTCGGCATGAGTCCAGTTTAAAACGACATTTCCTGTTGCATCATCAGAAGAAAGCAAAATGGTATTATGTCTAATTGAAGAGTCGCTTTCAACACCACATATATTTCGAGTAGAAATTTTGTAGGAATATTGATTTAATGTCACATCAACCGGATCGTAATATTCGGATATATCGTAATAACCAATACTTGAAATTCGGTCATACCCTGAAATACCTGTTAAAGCATGGTAGATATAAAAGGAATCAATTAAGGTCGTTTTTACGTCTTCCCATTGCACATAATTTCCAGTATCCGTACTGTCGGCAGAAACTGCACATAAAGTTTGATCTATAGTATGAGTACAAATATCGTAGTAATAAACTGCTCCAGATTTCACAGTAGTCCCCGTTGCTTGTATGGCTCCAACGGCAAATTTCAGACCATCTAGAGAGCAAGAAAATCCATAGCGCCAGTTCAGTAATCCATCGTTTGCAAATTCATTCATTTCCGTAATCCACTCATCCCTGATTTCATCATATCTTATTACATAAATGGATCCTCCATTAGAAACAAATTCATCATTATTCAAGGCCGTAACAATTGCTGTATTTCCTTCAACATCAACATCAAACCCAAACCAATCATCCAAGTTCACATCATCCTGAAACAAAATTTCTTCTTCAGTCCACGTAGTCCCATTCCTTCTGAAGATGTAAGCAGCTCCTGATGAGGGCACCGTATTATTTGCTCCAAAAGCTCCTACAATTAATATGGAATCATTAATCGCAGTAGAAAATCCAAAACTATGAGATGAGGCCCCATCCGATGGCGATAATTTTTGTTCGAATTGCCAAGTTGCACCATCAAATGTATAAACAAAAGCCGTTCCTGCATCAGTTGCTGCATCGTCATCCAACGTAGCTCCAACTATGAATCGATCTTTGTGTATTGCAACAGAATATCCAAAAAACTCATTCCCAAATTCAGGAAAAGAACTTGTCACTTTTTGAAGTTCCGACCAATTATTATTATCCAAATGATACACATAGGCAGCTCCAGCATTTGTGGCTAAGGCATCATCTAGTGGAGAACCTACGACAATTGTGGTATCGTCAATTCCTACTGTTCGACCAAATTCATCTCCAGCCGCTCCAGTTGAAGCCGTGATTTTTTTCACAAAATTAAATGTACTACCATCGTATTCATAGACATAAGCAGCTCCTGCATTCGAGCCTGCTCCATCATTAAATGGTGCTCCAATAACTAAATGTGTTCCATTAAAATCGATGGAATATCCAAAAAAATCATGCGTTAAACCATCTGGTGAATCAATCTCATTCTGATAAACCCAAGATCCTGAAATTCTCTTGAAATATTGAACGGAGCCAACACTGTCATTTCCTCCAATATCTTTGAATGGAGCACCTACAATCATTAAATCTCCAAGCAAACATGTGGAACCACCAAATCCATCTCCATTAACAAGCGCATTTGGTTGAATTTTTTCCTCTTCTATACAAAAGACAATCGAGGAAAATAACAAAGTAGTAATTAAATAAAACAATCTCATTTAGTATAATTTACGCAAATATATAGCTAGAAGTTGGAAATAAAAAAGGGTTGATAGCTCAACCCAATTTCAAATACCTAATCAAAGGTGTTAATAAATGATCCGTTCTGTGCTTGTACGAAGTGTTCTTAATTGGGTTTCACTTTTGCAATAAAAAAAAGTTCACTTCCCTTTCTAGGTGGAATAGAATTATGAGAATCTTCCATTTTCTGAATTTCAAAATGGCTCGAAAATAATTGGAGGTATTCATTTTTAGACCCTCCAAATGGGGGACCTCCCTCAAATTCTACTCCGAATAAAAGACCTGTAATTTTCCCATTTTGCCCAAGAAGTGAAGCCATTTTCTTTACATAATTCTTTCTTAATTCAGGAAGCAGGGCACAAAAAAAGGTTTGTTCTAGGATTAAATCAAACTCTCCTTCGAATTCAAAAAAGTCTTTGCAACAAATATTGGACTTTGGAAAATCTGGGCATTTATCTGCAAAGTTCTTTAATGCTAATTCAGAAATATCCAATATGTAAACATTTTGAAAACCTTGTTCAAATAAGTATTCCGCTTCATATGCATTCCCACATCCAGGAATCAAAATTCTGATATTCTTGTCTTCTAGTTGATCTATATAAGCTTTTAAAGGTTTGCTCACAGAACCAATATCCCATCCAGTATCCCCTTTAACATATTTGGTATTCCAAAATTCTTTATCCATAAAAATTGAATTTTTTAGAGCACAAATATGAAACAAATTAGGAAGTTATATTAAATTTGCCAATTGAAAAGCAACAACACTTACACACATGAAGGAGAAGGACGAAAGAAGAGATGATGTTGTCGTATATCCGAACGATGACTCTCCAAAACTGTTTAAAAACAAGTTTTTAGAATACCTAACGAAAACTCATCCTGCGGTAATTTTTATAATGTACTCTATTCTTGCAGGTTTTTTAATGTGGTATTATTATACAGAAGTGAACCCGAGTTGGCAATATATTGTGGGGTTTTTCTTCATCGGATTTTTCAGTTGGACTTTAGCTGAATATTTGATGCACCGTTTCTTATATCATAAGTTGAAAGATGCTACATACAATACAGGTCTGCAGTACTTATTGCATGGGATTCATCATAAACATCCCAACGATCCGTCCAGAATGGTATTGCCTCCAGTTCCAAGTTTGATTATTGCTTCCATTTTCTTCTCTTTATTTTATTTGATCATGGGCGATTACTCATTCATATTTTCACCTGGATTCATGATTGGATATAGTACCTATATGACTATTCATTATTCCACTCATATAATCGCACCTCCAAATAACTTCTTTAAGTATATATGGAATCATCACAATATTCACCACTACCAACAGCATGATAAAGCTTTTGGAGTTACCACTCCAATTTGGGATTTTGTATTTGGAACAATGCCCAAGAAAGGAAGAAAAACAGTGAATGTGATTTATAAAAAAGCTTAAGGATATTTCTGTTTATAAGCTAAAATCAAATTGATCATCCGATCATATTTGGGATCATAGACAAAAAATCCCGACATCAACAAGTCCTCATAAATATATGGGTTCCACTGGATTTTGACATCTTTAATATGATGAGCTAAATACTGGAGATATATGAGTCTTCCAGAGTATTTCACGAATAAATTATCCGATCTTTCACAAGTTAAATAAGCTAGAAAGTTTGCGGTCCCCTCATCGGCAAATCCGTATGCATGTACAAGTTCGTGGGCATATAAAAACGGTATGTAAAGAGGTCGGAATCCACGGTCCATATTGGCTTCACCTAAAAATGGATTGTAGTAGCCTGTGATTCCAAAAGAATACAAAAAGCCTTCAGGTTTAATAAATCGCATTGGTGGATTTCCAACTGGATCATAACCAATATCCTTCAAAACAGCCTCTAAGTCTGCTTTGATTATAGCATCTAAATTTTCTGGAATATCCTTTGAAGTAGGTATATTTCCCAACTTGAAATCAATTTGTCTACGGAGATCTGCAGCTGCTTTTCTTTGTTTATGAAATTCAACTAAAACCTCTTGTTCTCTGAGCTCCCCTACATTTAGATCAAGCTTATCTTCTACCGACATTCGGTAGTAATTAAAGCCCCACAAGAATGAAAAGGCCACAAATATTTTTGAAGCCAAAGAAAAAACACTGATGATGGAAAGTTTAAGCTTCAAACCAAAAGGTATGGCTTTGATTAAAAACACGAGTCGAAACCATAGAAAAATCCGGTAAATCAAAGAGCCCAAGACAAACATCAAAAGAAAATAAAATAGACTAAAGGGAAGTAACCCGATTGAGTAATCGAACATGTATCTTACGCCTACGAAAAGAAATTTTGTGTAGTATTCTTCTACAATTTCAGGAAAATAGGACAGAACATAATGCAAGAGCAATGTGATCATCCCAGCAATGATCCAAAGAATCCTGGTGTCTATAATCGACTTCAGTTTTTTTCTTCTCTTTTCTGCTAATTCTTTCAACCTACTATCTTTTTGCTAAAATTAAGATAATAGCACAAACTTATGGGATTTTATATGCGAAGATCAATATATCATCAACTTGCTCTTCCACACCTCTCCATTCCTCAAAGAATCTTTCAAGTTCTTCTTTTTGTTCATTCATTGGTCGATCGGAATAATCGAGAAGTAACTTTTTGAATGGTTTTGTTCGAAGCTTTTTATTTTTTTCTCCTCCGAATTGATCTGGAAAACCATCGGTGAATTGGTAAATGATATCTCCTGATTCTACAGGGATCACCACGTTTTCGAATTCAACATTTCGATTGTAGGAATTTGAACCAATGGAAGACTTAGTTCCTTTATATTCCAATAAATCTCCATTTCGAATCAAATAAATCGGTCGCATGGCACCAGAAAAATGAACTTCCTTTTTCTTCTTAAAATGAACAATCATCGACAAATCCATTCCATCTTTTGGCTGCAAAGAATTTTGAGAGAATTGAAGATATCCATTAAGTCTTTCATTAAATTTATTTAGAGCTGATGCTGGTTGAACCACTTGTTCATCGTTTACGACATTATTTATGATATTGTAGGCAAACATACTCATGAAAGCACCAGGAACACCATGACCCGTGCAATCAATTGCGAGAAGAACTTCTGTGTCGCCATAATTATGATACCAATAAAAGTCTCCAGAAACGATGTCTTTAGGTTTATGAAGAATAAAGTAGTCTGATAAATATTGACTGATATAGTCTTTTCTAGGTAAAATGGCATTTTGGAGTCTTCTTGCATAAAGAATACTATCGGTAATATCTTTGTTTTTAGACTCCAAGGCATTCTTTTGAATTTCAATTAGTCTATTTCTATCTTCTACTAGTTTATTCTGAAAAATCAGATCATTATGAGCCTGATGTCTTTCTCTTAATCTTCTTTTGTTAAAGATTAGCCCTAAAATGAATACCACAACCGCAAGAATCGCAATGGATACTGCCCATATTTTTTGAATATGCTCTTTGTTTGCAATTGCATCTTGTTCCGCCTCTCTTGCTTTTAATAATTCATTTTCCTTTTCAATTTGAGCGGTATTATATTTTTCTTGTAGTTCGTTAATCTTATAGGAAGTTTTTTCACCAAAAACCATTTCTTTCACTGCTTGTAGGTCGTTTTGTATAAAAAATGCCTTCTTATAATCTCCTTTATCTTGATAGACTTCTTTCAGATCCTCCAAGACTCTAATCTCAATCTCCATTGATTTAATTTGTCTAGACAGAGCAGCTGCCTTGTTTAAATAGTCAATTGAGTTTTGATAATCTTTTTTTCTTTTCGATACTTTGGCAATAACCTGTATCGCCAAAATTTCACCACGAATGTTTTTGTTTAACCTAGCCGATTCCTTTGCTTTCTTCGCGAAAACTTCGGCCATTTTTAGTTTTCCTAATTGAGTAAGAACTAAGCCCTTTCCTGCGTAGGCATCCGTCATGTTTGGATAATTTATTTCTTTCTCAAAAATTCGAATCGCGTCATCATAATATTCCAAGGCCTTCTTGTACTTTCTTTTGTGATAACTAACTTTTCCTAAGTTTATCCATGTATTGGCTATGGCTAAGGAGTCACCAACAGCTTTTTTAATTTCTAAAGACCTATTATAATAGGACAGTGCATCATCATACATTCGCAGAGCTTCGTATATCTCTCCTATTCCATTCTCTACTTTACCAACATCATTTCGGGATCCTTCATCTTCAAAATACTCAATGGCTTTATGGTAAGCCTTGAGAGCTTTGTCATAGATGCCCATTTCAAAATAGGAAATCCCCATAGCACGATACACTTCCCCAATGGTTTCTAAATAATCAGCAGGAATGACAATTTTAGCTTTTCTATAATATTCAATTGAAGAAATGTAATCCTTTCGGTAGTAATGAATAACTCCCATACGATACAAACCCAGACCTATATCGTAATCGCTTTTGTCTTTTTTAGCTGCGGTCAGGTACTTTTCGATGTAATATATGGCGGAATCGTGATCTACCTTTGTGTAAATGAAAAAATCAGAAATATTTTTATAAGTCTTGTATTCGGCAGGATTCTTTTGCACTGCACGTTTCATTGAATCCAATATCGGATGCTCGAGAGTTTCAGCAAAACTCAGGCTAGAACAGACAATGAATAAAATGAAAGTGAATTTTCGCATACTCTCAAATATAACCAATTGATTGATAAATTCCTTTTGCAACAGAATGCTTTAGATAGAGCCCGTATTTACTTCGTTGAAACTATCTAAATCACTCCCTAAATCACTGATAAGCAAATATTATTTTAAAAATGAATAAATCATTTCAAAAATATTTACTTTTGCCTTCTACGAAAAAATAGCAAAAAAGATATTCTAATTTAATTTTTAAGATGGAAAGTAAATACCAAAAGCAGATTGATGACTTCATGGCTGGAGTTTCTGCTAAAAATGGGCACGAATCTGAGTTTCTTCAAGCAGTTCAGGAAGTAGCCGAAACTGTCATTCCTTTTATCGAGGAAAACCCAAAATATCAAGGACATAAATTACTCGAAAGAATGGTTGAACCTGAGCGAGTAATTATGTTTAGAGTACCATGGGTAGATGACAAAGGTGAGCCTCAAGTAAATAGAGGATTTAGAGTAGAGTTTAACTCTGCGATTGGACCCTACAAAGGAGGATTAAGATTCCACCCAAGTGTGAACTTATCAATCCTTAAGTTTTTGGGTTATGAGCAAGTATTTAAAAACTCGCTTACTACACTTCCTATGGGTGGTGGAAAAGGTGGTTCTGATTTTGACCCAAAAGGTAAATCAGACAATGAAGTGATGCGATTTTGTCAGTCTTTCATGACTGAGCTTTCAAGACATATTGGACCAGATACGGATGTTCCTGCTGGCGACATTGGAGTTGGTGGTAGAGAAATCGGTTATATGTTTGGTCAGTACAAAAGACTACGAAATGAATTTACTGGAGTTTTAACTGGTAAAGGTATCACTTGGGGTGGTTCTTTAATCAGACCTGAAGCTACTGGATACGGAACTGTTTATTTTGCAAAAGAAATGTTGGCTACTAAAAATGATTCCTTCCAAGGAAAGGTAGTTGCAATTTCTGGATCTGGAAACGTAGCACAGTTTGCTTGTGAAAAAGCAACTGAACTTGGAGGAAAAGTTGTAACGATGTCAGATTCGAAAGGATATATTTACGATCCAAATGGAATCGATGCTGAAAAGTTAGCTTGGATCATGGATCTTAAAAATAACAGAAGAGGTAGAATTAAGGAATATGCGGATCAATTTGGTTGTGAATTCCATGAAGGAAAAAGACCTTGGGACGTGAAAGCTGATATTGCCTTACCTTGTGCAACTCAAAATGAGTTAAATGGAGAAGAAGCTAAAACCTTAATCGCTAATGGTTGTATCTGTGTTGCTGAAGGAGCGAACATGCCAAGTACTCCAGAAGCTATTGAAGCTTTCCATGATGCAAAGATTCTTTTCTCTCCAGGAAAAGCTTCTAACGCAGGTGGAGTTGCAACATCTGGACTTGAGATGTCACAAAACTCATTGAGACTTTCTTGGACTAGAGAAGAGGTTGACGAAAAACTTCACAATATTATGGTATCCATCCATAAAGCATGTGTGGAATACGGAACTGATTCCAATGGATATGTTGACTATGTAAAAGGTGCAAACGTTGCGGGATTTGTGAAAGTTGCTGACGCAATGATCGATCAAGGAATGGTTTAATCCAACAAATAAATAAGACATAAAAAAAAGCCGCTTCTTAAAGCGGCTTTTTTATTTGTATCAAGATTTTTATTCTTTAACTCTTTCCATGTAGTTTCCTGTTCTCGTATCGATTTTGATTTTGTCTCCGATATTGCAAAACAATGGAACCCTTACCTCAGCTCCAGTATCAATAGTTGCAGGTTTCAGTGTGTTAGTTGCCGTATCACCTTTCACACCAGGCTCCGTATAGGTGATCTCAGCTACAACATGGAATGGAAGATCAATTGTCAATGGTCTTTCTTCTTCGGCATGAAAAAGAATTTCCACATTCATCCCTTCTTGTAGAAAATCTCCCTGATCAATTGATTCTTTCGGCAAAAAGATTTGCTCAAATGTTTCTGTATTCATGAAATGATAGCCATCCCCTTCTGGATACAAGTATTGGTATTGTCTTCTTTCTACTCTTACGACATCAATTTTGTGTCCCGCAGAAAATGTATTATCAATAACTTTTCCTGTTTCCAGATTCTTCAATTTAGTTCTAACAAAAGCAGGTCCTTTTCCTGGTTTTACGTGTTGAAATTCGACTACACTAACAATTTTCCCATTGAAATTGATACATAGTCCGTTTTTAATGTCTGATGTTGTAGCCATAATTCTTATTTATAGTTTTCAATATTAATTTCTTTTTCACAAAAAAAGAATTCTTTCTCAAAATTATTGGAACATACTAGGATAATTCTATTCTCCATATTTTCCTTTACAATTTTTAAATACCAATTCATTCCTTTTTCATCCAAGTTCGAGAGTGGTTCGTCGAGCAGTAGTATTGGAGTATCGCTGTAAATCGCCAATCCCAACTTTACTCTTTGTTTCATTCCTGACGAATAATCTCGTATCATTTTAGTATTCACTTCAGGTAAATCAAATGCCTCATTTAATTTGACCTCTGAATTTAATTTCAAAGACTTAAAAGATGTATGAAATCTAACGAGTTCCTCCAAACTAAATTCTTCTGGAATATCTATGTAGGGTGCTGAAATTGAGACTTTTTTATACAATTGAGTAAGATCAAACTGACCGTCATTTACGACCATTCTACCTTCCGTGGCAATGCCATATCCTGAGATAATTTTCAATAATGTGGACTTTCCCGATCCATTACTTCCCTTTACAACAACGTGCTGATTTGCTGAAATTTCTTCATTGATACCTCGAAATATCCACTCTTTATTAAAGCGCTTTCCGATATTTTCGAGAAGGAGTTTCATTAGTTTAATGGCCCTCTAATGATTCCTCTTTCTGATGATGCGATGAAATTCAAAATATTCTCTTTGATAGGTCCATCTGGAATTTCATTTTTGATTCCTTCTACACCAGAGGAAATCGTATTATTCTGAACATACAATTGTCTGTAGGCGTCTTCGATTATTCGTACTTCTTCATCGGAAAAGCCTCTTCTTCTGAGACCTATTGCATTGACTCCAACATAAGAAATGGGTTCTCTAGCTGCTCGAACATAAGGAGGTACATTCTTTCTCACACCGGTAAATCCAGCTATGAAGGCATGTGATCCAATTTCAATAAATTGTTGGGTTCCACTTCTACCTTCCATAATTACATAATCGCCTAAAATATTGTGACCGGAAAGTCCCGAATAGTTCGCCATTATACAGTGATCTCCTAAAATGCAATCATGGGCGATATGAACATACCCCATCAAAAGGCAGTTCTTACCTACTACCGTTTTCTTCTTATCGGCAGTACCTCGATGAATAGTTACACATTCTCGAATCACAGTATTATCTCCTATTTCAACTGTGGTATATTCTCCAGCAAACTTTAAATCTTGCGGAACAGCTGAAATAACTGAACCGGGATAAATTTGTACATTTTTTCCTATCCTAGCTCCAGGATAGATCGTAACATTGGGACCAATATGACAACCATCCCCAATGACAACATCTTCGTAAATAGTTGTGAATGACTCAATCGTAACATTTTCCCCAATAGTAGCATCGGGGTGAATTTCGGTCATTTTACTAATCATTATTCTTTTTCCTTTACAATTTGAGCCAGCATCAATGCTTCAGAAACTACTTGACCATTGACATAAGTTGTTCCCCGCATTTCAACCAAACCTCTTCTAATTGGTCGTGTAAGTATCATTTCTACAACCAATGTATCACCAGGAATGACTTTTTGTTTGAATTTACATTCATCTATTTTTAGGAAATAAGTCATCCATTTTTCCGGTTCGTCGACATTGTGTAATGCGAGAATCCCTCCTACTTGGGCCATCATCTCTACTTGTAATACACCTGGCATAACAGGATTCCCCTG
>JAUICI010000095.1 GCA_030427935.1 Bacteroidia bacterium
GTAGGTATATACTAGGTTAAATACGAAACTGAAAAATGATTCGTATGAGGACTAACAATATGAGAAAACTTAGAAACATAGAATGAGCTAACCTTTATTAATAAAACGAATACAAATCGCATACCGTTTGCCTTTTACAAGGATATTTTTCACAAAAAAATGTAAAATGAGGCATTGATTGATTTTACGGTATTGTGGACTTATTTTGAGCATGGATATAATTGGTGAAATCATAGAATTCTTAAAATCTGAGGGAGCTGAAATCACCCATTTTAATCAGAGTTATATTCAATTGGAAGAATTAAAAGTCAATGTTTTTGACTTAGATGAAACGGATCGAATCCCCCCATGCAAATCCCAAAGTGTAAATGTACGCGTAGATCAATGGCTGAATTGCAGAGATAAAATCAAAAGCAAATTAAAGGATCGATTGGGTAATAATAAACGTGTATTTGGACGCAATTGCACGATCGAAACTATCGATTCAGAAACAGCCAAAGAATTTTTGGAAACCTACCACCTTCTCGGCTTTACAAAGGCCAAACATCATTATGGTATTTTTGAAAATGGAAGCTTACTCGGAGTCGCCAGCTTTGGCAAAAAATGTCCGATTGATCGATATGGTGAAAAATCCATGTCGAGTGAATTAAAGAGATTAGGCTTCATTCCTGGATTTACGATCATTGGAGGGTTCACTAAAGTACTTCGACACCATATCAAAGTTGAAAACCTCGATGATATCATGACCTATCTTGATCGAAACTGGAGTACCGGAGAGAATTTTGAAGATTTAGGGTTTTATGAAGAAGACCGTGTTAAAACACATTTTTATTACGATCCAAAAACCAAATCAATTTTCCATCCAAGTGAAGTAACAGATCAAATGATCCTCAAAAGAATAGAAGGGGCTGGTAGTATCAAAATCTTGTATTATGCAGAAGATTGATCTGCTCGTAATTCTAGGTCCAACTGCTTCCGGCAAGACGAAATTAGCCGTAAATCTTGCAGAAAAATTAAATGGAGAAATCATAAGTGCTGATTCGAGACAGGTGTATCGCCACATGGACATAGGTACGGGAAAAGATCTGGATGATTATGGAAACACCCCTTATCATTTAATCGATATTGTTGAGCCAGGTGTTCGTTACAATATTAAGAACTACAAAGAAGATTTTGATTCAGTTTATAAAGAGATTGTTTCACGCAACAAATTACCGATTTTATGTGGAGGAAGTGGCTTGTATATTCAAGCTGCTCTATCGAATTTGAATTACAGCTTTGTGCCGACGGATGATGATTTCAGAAAAGAATTGGATCAAAAATCAAAGCAAGAACTCAAGAAACAATTTGAAGCATTGGACCATGCGTTTATTGAAAAGTTTGATAATTCAAGTGTAAAACGAATTAAACGTGCATTAGAGATTCATCACTATTTAAAAGACAATCCGCTCTATCAAAAAGCTTCCGGAAATATGAATTACAAGATTTATGGAATAGATATTTCTCGAGAAGAAAGAAGAAAGAAAATAGAGGAAAGACTTGATTTTAGGTTGAGCAACGGAATGATTGAAGAAGTAGTGGCCTTAAGAGATTCTGGAGTTTCAGATGATGATTTGATTTATTATGGTCTTGAATACAAATGGATCACTTTGTATTTACAAAACGAACTCGATTATGAAACCATGCGCGAACGCTTATTGGTGGGAATTCATCAATTCGCAAAAAGACAGATGACCTTTTTTAGATCTATGGAGAAAAAAGGGTTTGAAATTCATTGGGCTAAAGATGAACAGCTCTCCAAAACGATCCTTCAAAATCACAGAAAATAAAAAACCCTGACGAAGACGAGCTTGTCAGGGTTAGTTTTATCTGTTAAGGAAAGAATTACTCTACTTCAAATTTGAATGCTTGCTTCACATCTTTATGAAGGTTTGCTTCTGCTTCGTAAGTTCCAACTTCTTTGATTGGTTCTTCTTTAATCTTAATTGATTTTCTATCAATCTCGATTCCTTCTTTCGAAAGTGCTTCTGAAAGTTGGATTGTATTCACGGATCCAAAGATCTTGTCATTCTCTCCTACTTTTGCTCCAATCTTCACAGTCAAGTTCTCCAATTTAGAAGCTAATGCTTCTGCCTCTTCTTTAACTTTGTTCTCTTTGTGAGATCTTTGCTTCAACATTTCGTTGTGTGCTTTCAAGTTCGACTCAGTTGCAATAACTGCATATCCTTGCGGAATCAAAAAGTTTCTTCCGTATCCAGGCTTTACTGTTACTACGTCGTCCTTATATCCTAATTTATCTACGTTTTTCTTTAAAATTATCTGCATGATTCAAAGCTTTTAATTCGTTAATTACTTCAACATATCACCTACATAAGGAAGAATTGCTAGGTGTCTTGCTCTTTTCACAGCTTTGTTCACCTTCTTCTGATACTTTGCAGAAGTTCCAGTAATTCTTCTTGGCAATAGTTTACCTTGTTCATTTACAAACTTCAAAAGGAACTCTTGATCTTTGTAATCAACATACTTGATTCCTGATTTCTTGAATCTACAGTACTTATCTTTTTTGATCTCAATATTGATCGGTGTAAGATATCTAATATCTGAATTTGACATGTTTTTAAGTTTTAATGTTTTTTAATTAAGCTTTTCCAGCCATTTTAGCTCTTCTCTTCTCTGCCCAAGCAAGGTGATCTTTTTCCATTTTCACGGTCAAAAATCGCATCACTCTTTCGTCTCTTTTCAATTGCGTTTCAGATTCCGCAATCGCCGATCCCTCAGCTTCAAATTCCATCAAACTGTAAAAACCTGTTGTCTTTTTTTGAATTGGGTAAGCCAATTTCTTAAGACCCCACTCTTCTACGTGGTTCACTTTGCAAGTTTTCTTTAGCAAAGCCTGATAATCTTTTACTGCTTCCTTTGCCTGTTCTTCAGACAAAACGGGAGTTAAAATGAAAACAGTTTCGTAACTATTCATACTTTTCTGTATTTAAAAATTAATAATGAGGGCGCAAAATTAGACTATTTATCCGATATTTACAAACCGCAAAGCCCTTTATTTTGGGTGGGAGAACAAAAATAAACAAACTGAGTTAAAAAAGCCCCAATAAACGTGTGTGGAATTAACGGAATATACGACCTAAAAACAATCCAAAACCCAAGAGAACTAGTTGAATCCATGAATCAATCCATGGTTCATCGAGGTCCAGATGCAGGAGCTATTTTTGAAGATTCAAATATTGTTTTAGGTCATCGAAGATTATCCATTATTGATCTTGAGGAAGCCTCCAATCAACCTATGACTTCTTCAGATGGTAGATTTACGATAGTTTTTAATGGTGAGATTTATAATTTCAGAGAACTAAAAGATTTATTGCCTGATTACCAATGGAAGTCCAAAGGAGATACAGAAGTTATCCTTGCTATGTGGGAGAAATGGGGCATGAACGCCATCAAGCAATTGAATGGGATGTTTGCTATTGGAATCTATGACAAGAACAAAAATGAAGTTTTCCTAATTCGAGATCGCCTTGGGATTAAACCTCTTTATTTTCACTATAATGAAGATTTCACCGTCTTTTCTTCTTCTTTAAAGTCCATTTTAGAAACCAATTTAGTTGATCGTAAAATAGATCAAAATGCACTTATTGACTACCTCCGGTTTCAAACGGTGCAAACTCCGAACACTTTAATTGAAGATGTCTATCAGTTGGAACCTGGACATTATATAAAAGTGAATCAAGATGGGATTGAAAAGAAATCCTATTGGAGTCTGGAAAAAGATTTCTTGCCTGTTCCCAGGAATTATGACACTATCAAGGAAAAAACAAGAGAATTATTATTTGAATCTGTTGAAAGAAGACTCATCTCTGATGTCAAGGTAGGTGCATTTTTATCAGGCGGTATCGATTCGAGTCTTTTAGTTGGAATTATTTCAAATGAACTGGATCAAAAAATCTCAACCTTCAATGTAAACTTTGCTGAGGAAGACTATTCGGAGGCTAAATTTGCAAGACAAGTCGCTTCAAAATACAATACGGATCATCATGAAATCAATTTAAAACCACAGGATTTTCTAGAAAAACTCCCTGAAGCCTTAAGTAAAATGGATCACCCTAGTGGTGATGGTCCAAACACCTATATTGTTTCAGAGGAAACAAAAAAACAAGGGATTACAGTAGCCCTGTCTGGCCTCGGAGGAGACGAATTATTCGCTGGTTACGATATTTTTAAAAGAATTCCAGAAGTTCAAAGTAAAAAATGGTTGCTTAGTTTTCCAGTTTATATTCGACGTTTGATGGCGAAAGGATTGCTCTTAAAAGGCAACACAATAGCCAATCGTAAAATTGGGCAAGTCATCCAACAACCTTATTTTGATACCGAATATATCTATCAATTCAACCGCCAATTATTTTTGGATGATCAAATCAAGAGAATTACGGGCAGAGCCAACCTACCCATCAATTCATCATTTATTATAGGAAAAGAAGGGATTGGATTTGATACAGCTGGATGGAATCTGCCTACTTTATCCAAAATTTCCTATTTAGAAATATCTACTTACATGCAGAATGTGCTTCTAAGAGACTCGGATCAGATGTCCATGGCGCATTCATTGGAAATAAGAGTTCCTTTTCTTGATCATAAATTGGTGGAATATGTTATGGGAGTACCCGATTTTGCAAAATATCCTCAAAAACCAAAAAAATTACTTTTAGATGCTTTTGAAGATTTAATTCCAGAAGAAGTTTGGAACCGACCCAAAATGGGATTTGTACTTCCTTATGAACAATGGATGCGCAATGAATTGAAATCATTTTGCGAAGATAAATTAGATGCTTTAAAGGATTTGGAATATTTTAGATCAAGCGAAATTGATAAGCTTTGGAATCAATTCTTAAAGGGAAATAAGTCAATTTCTTGGTCAAGAATGTGGTCTTTAGTAGTTTTGGGAAGCTGGATTAAAGAAAATCAGATTGAAGGATAAGAAAAAAATATTGGTATTCATAGATTGGTATGTCCCTGGATTTAAAGCTGGAGGGCCAATCCAAAGTGTCTACAATATCGTAGGTGCGTTAAAGGAGAATTATCATTTTTATATTCTTACATCTGCATATGATTTAGGTGAAACTGAAGCCTACAAAGAAATCGAATTGAATCAATGGGCGGATGAAAACGGTGTATTGATCAAATATCTAGATCGAGACCACATAAAAAGTTCTGTAATCAAAAACAATGTGGATGAAGTGAAACCAGACATGCTCTATGTAAATGGTATTTTTTCCCGCTATTTTTCCATTCTGCCTATTCAAATTGGAAAATCGAAAAACATCAAGACCATCGTTGCCCCTAGAGGCATGCTGGGTACTGGTGCCTTAGATGTGAAAAAACTTAAGAAGACTGTCTTTTTTGGATTTAGTAAGGTGTCCAATATGTTTAAAGACGTCACTTGGCATGCATCAAGTGAATACGAAAAACAAGACATTTTAAATAAATTCCCAAAATCCAAGAAAATATTGGTCTCCGGAAATATTCCTGCAAACCAGGAGCTTTCTTTCGAAAAATTAAGTCAAATGAAGAGTTTCGACTCTGTAAATTTGGTTTTTCTTGGTCGAATTTCAAAGATTAAAAACATTGACAAAGTTGTACAATGGGTAAAGAAATTGCAATACAGTAAAAAGATTGTTTTCGACATTTATGGAGGTGGCCATGATGAAGAATTTGTCCAAGAAGTGATGGCTCAAGAAGTTCAGAACAATCAAATAGAAATCAATTTTAAAGGATTTGTCCCTCACTATCAAATCAACGACATTTTACCAAAGTACCACTATTTCATTTCCATGTCGAGTAATGAGAATTTTGGTCATTCAATTGCTGAAGCTTTTAGTAATGGTGTCCCTGTTATCATCAGTAATCAGACTCCATGGAAAGGATTGATTTCGAAAGAGATTGGTTGGGACATACCGATTGAAGAGGCTGGATTTATTCAAACTTTGGATGAGGCTATTAGCATTGACCCTATTGATTATGCCAAAATGGCTCAAAACGCCTACAATTATTTTAAGGAGAATATCTATACCGAAGAACTGATCGCTTCGAATAAAAAACTATTTGAAGATGAAGGAAACTGATTTATCCAAATTTGATAATTCTTGGTATCGCCCTGGGAATAAGTTAAAAATTATTCTCTGGTACTTTGTTAATGCAAGCTTTATCTGGAACCCCTTATTTCCTTTTAATAGACCAAAAATTTGGATTCTAAAATTATTCGGAGCAAAAATTGGCAAGGGCGTCTTAATAAAACCACGTGTTTCTGTGAAATATCCATGGAAACTGGAAGTTGGTAACCACGTTTGGATAGGTGAAAAAGTTTGGATCGATAATCTAGGTCTTGTTAAAATTGAGGATCATGTTTGTATTTCACAGGGAGCCATGCTTTTATGTGGAAATCACAATTATAAAAGAGAAGCTTTTGATCTTATTGTAGGGAACATTACCCTCAAAAAAGGATCTTGGGTGGGCGCTCATGCGGTGGTATGTCCGAAAGTAACCATAGGATCCCATAGTATTCTGACCGTAAATTCAGTAGCTGTAAAATCAACCGAAGAATATGGTATTTATCAAGGAAATCCAGCCGTTAAAATAAGAGAGCGTAAAATTGTTGACTAAGCTAATCATAGAAAGTGGCTCAACAAAGGCCGATTGGGTCTTCTTTGATTCAAATGGAGAAATCGATCGCACAACCTCCATTGGTTTAAATCCAAAAGTAATTGATTCAGAAAAGTTAAACGGTATTATCGCTAGTATCTTGAATGCTCATGCTGATTTAGAAATTGATCATGTTTATTTCTATGGCGCAGGTGTTTTAAATTATGAAGATGTGATTCAAAAAGCTTTTGCAAATGTACTCCCAAATTCTCAGATAGAAGTTTATAGCGATATTGTTGCAGCGGCGCACGCTTCCTCTTTTAAAAACAAAAACTTATGTATTCTGGGAACCGGTTCTATTATCGCTTCTTTCAAAAAGAACGAATTAATCGAAACACGACTTGGCTATGGCTATTTGATAGGAGATTTATGCAGTGGATCTGAATTTGGTAAAATTTTAATTCGTGATTTCTTGCGAGGCGATTTACCCAGAAAAATTGAAGATGGAATTCAACTCAAACGATCCCAAGCGACTTCGAGATTGTATCAAGCAGAATTTCCAAATCGTTTCTTAGCTTCTTTGTTTCCCCTTCTTCTGAAATACAAAGAGACGGATTACGTTCAAGAGCTTATTCAAAAACAAATTCGATTACTCGACAAACATGGTTTTCGCCGACTTGAAAATTCATTCCAAAAAATCACTTTTGTTGGAGGTGTCGCTGCACAGCTGAAAGAAGAACTTACCGATTATTATGGTAAAGAATATCAAATTGAAATCATAGAAAGACCAATCGACAAATTGGTGGGATTTCACCTCAAGAATTTGAAAAAGTAAGATAGATTTAACCCTAATTTTAGATCTACTTAGCCTAGAAGTCCTCTTTTTTTTGTATTTGTTTTTTCTTAGTTCGTCTTAAAAAATCGATAGTTTGTAGAAAATATTTATGCTTTAGAATTTTTTTTCACGATATTGGAACTACGAAAACCAAAGACAGTAAGCATGAACGTTTTTACAATCGAGGAAACACCTAAAACGCCTTATGTAAATTTTGATCTTGAACTCGGAAACCTAGAAATTACGGGTAGATCTGTTCCTTCAGATGCAGAGAACTTCTGGGAGCCAGTTTTAGAAAAGTTTGAAACTTACTGCAATCACCCTGCACAGGAAACGCATGTCAAAATCAATCTTGAATACTTTAATATCTCATCTTCTAAAAGACTCTTGTTCTTATTATACAAGATGAATGATTTGGTAGAAAGAGGCTTTAAAGTTGAAATTGAATGGTGCTACAAAGAAAATGATGAGGACATGTATGAAGTGGGAAGAGATTATGCTTTCATGGTGAAAGTTCCATTTAATTTCGTGTCTTACGCCGAAGAGGTAGCTCTTGCTATTTAATTGATTCGACCAATAGATAGTTCTCAAGTTTTGTTTTTGAGCGAATCCCTACAATAAAAGATTTTCTAGATTCCTTTTCTTTCGAAATCAAACTTTGGATTTCATCAAAACTGAGTTGATATTCCTTTTTTGAATAGTAGATATCTGACACCCAAGCAGACTTGGGGAATAGATAATATTTCACTTGATTTTCACGGATACATTCAATTTCAGAATAAGACAAAAAATGAAACTCCGCTTCTTTCAATCCCGTATTTTTCGGACTGAGATTTGAAAACAAATGCCCCTTTAGGAATAAAAAAGATTCAACTTCTCCATATTTTTCTTTCACCTCTTGACAATCAAACAAAGGTAGTTGATGATTTTTCACTTTATTTAGTTTTGCAACTAATGAGTCTTTCTTTTTCGGTCCCATCCAACCTTCGATTCCTGATTCGAAATGCGCATAACATTTAAAAGCCATTTCAAATCCAATTATTCGCTCTCCCATTTTGAAAATGAAATCCAACTCCCCTATAGTGACTCCTTCTCGAATAATCTGCCAATTTCGTTCAAGTACTTCGATTTTGGGATGCAAGTTCAAGAATACATACATCAAATTTTCACAATAAATGCCTAAGCGCAGATTCCTTGCTTTCTCAAGTTCGAATAACAGGGTGCTATTGGAATCCAGCTCCGTACAGATGGAATCAAGTTCTGACCGAAATAGCTTGTCAATTTCCTCATCCGGAAGTTGAATCTCGGGGTATTCTTGAATCATAGATTCCGAATCGATCAAAAAAAAGAGATCATTTGCCACTCGATTTCGGTATTTGACTTTGTTAACTTTCATTAAACTACTTCCCTTCAAACTGAAATATAGAATTAATATTTTACCTTTGCGGGTTGAATAATTAAAGAATACAAAATGATGAAGACTTTTGCTTTAGGACTGATTGCTTTTACGCTATTGTTAACTTCTTGTGGAGGAGGTGATGAGGCATCAAATGAAAACAAAGAAGAAACAAAACCAGCAGCGAATAATCAAGCGACTACCATCCCTTCTTCTGGGTTGAAAATCGCTTTTGTTTATATGGATTCAATCAATCTGCAGTATAAGATGATTCCAATCATTGAAGAAGAAATTGCAGCTAAGGAAAAGCAAATCCAAGCTAAATTAGAATCACTACAAAGAAGAGCGATTCAATGGGAGAAAGATTGGCAAGCAAAAGGTGGTCCGATCTCTTCAGAACAAGAAAGATATATGAAGGAAGGACAAGAATGGCAAGCTAGATTGGCTCAAGCTCAACAGGATGCTCAAATGGAAATGGCAACTGTACAGCAACAGCGAATGGCTCAAGCGAATAAAAGAATGGCCTACATCATGCAAGAGTATGCTAATGAAAATGGATTTGATTTCATTCTATCCTATCAACTTGGGGGACAAGTTTATGCTGTTAATCCAGCCTATAATGTGACCGACGATATCATTCAGAAATTGAATGCTGATGTGGATGCAAATCAAGGAGGTACTCCTGAAGGTGAATAATGCGCATAGCCGAAAAAAAATACGAGGAAAATATAGCGGAGTACATTTTGTACATGTACCAAATAACGGATATCATCCGAGCCAATCAGTTAGATATTGAAAAAATCCAAAGTACAATTATTGCTGAATCAGTAGAAGATGAGGATTATGATGCCTATACGAAATGGTATCAAGATCTCATCCTAAAAATGAAAGACCAGAAGATCGAGAAAACTGGAATTTTAGCTGAATTGACAGAAATTCAGATGGAACTTTTCTATTTGCACAATACGCTATTGGCTGTACTCAAAGACGAGAAATACAAGGAGTATTACGAGAAAGCAGAAGATGCTATCCAAGATTTTCAGAAAAAAAGTAATGCTCCAAACCTTAATGTCATTGACGTTTGTTTCAGTGCTTTATATTTCAATTTATTGATGAATTTGAAAGGAATGGAAATTTCCGATGGAACAAAGGAAGCTTTTGATTCAATCAGAAATGTTGTAGCCTACCTAGCAAAAGAGTTTAAAGACATGAGGGCTAGTAAAGGGAAATTTAGCATTAATGCCAATTAGTTCCTTTGCATATTCGCTAATTTTTCTTCTGCTTTTATCTTGTACTCAAGAAAAATCTGATACCTCCATTTCCAAACAAAATACTAAACCATCCGACTCGATTCAGTTTAACTTGATCTTTAAAGATTCTATAGCTTATGGTTGCAGGGGAATGGAATTATTTGAAAATGAAGTCTATTTCTCAGGGATTAAAGGAACTTGTTTTAAAATCACCGAAGATTTTCAGATTGAATTTTTCATTCAAAATGAGAATGATAGTTTGGATTTCAGGGATATTCTTGTAGTTGGGAAAGATGAATTTTATACGATTAATTCAGGTACAGATAAAGGGTTTATATTTCACTATTCGAATGGAAATATCGACACCTCATACATAGCCAAACATAAAGGCGCTTTTTTAGACGATTTAGATATAGATTCTCATGGAAACATCTACTGTTTAGGAGATCCCATGCCAGAGGATCGTTCGTTATTTCTAGTAATGACAAAGAATGGACAGCAATGGGAACGCATTTATAAATATGCCATTTTAGGTGAAGATGAATTCTTTTTTGCGGCCTCAGGCAGCTGCATGGATATTTTCAAGGATACGATTTATCTTGCCATTGGAGGCAAACAAAGTTATATCATGCGATTGTTGAACGACCATCCAGGAATCATCATAGAAGAATCAAAAATTCAAGCAGGAGAAAGCTCTGGAATTAACGCGATGTTTGTGGAGGATGGAAGCATCTATGCAGTAGGTGGAGATTATCGAATTCCAAATGACTCTTCTATAACCTTTCAAAAATTTTCATACGATGGATTGACTTCAAAAACAGGAGGCTATCAATCAACCATAACTAAAGAAGAAGATGTTTTAGTGTGTTCGGGGCGAAATGGTACTTATTATTCAAATGATGATGGAAAAACATGGACTCGTTTTCTTAAAGATAAATTTTACAAAGTCATTCTGAAAAACAATAAACTGTATTGCTCAGGACCGAAAGGCAATATTCAAATTTTTGAGATGAAACATGGAGGAAATTAAAGTCATACCAAATAAGGAGCTTGACCTCATCTTCCCAATGCTTGTCATTTTGAACGAAGGAGTAGACGAAGGAAAAATTCAGGAACGTTTAGACAAGATTAAAACATTTGATAATTACTTCTGCATCGGTATTTATTGTGATGATATTTTAGCTGGATGTTGCGGTGTATGGGAATTACATAAAATCTATGCAGGTCCACACCTAGAAGTTGATAATGTATGTGTACTCCCTGAATTTAGAGGCCGATCCTTGGGTGAAAAAATGATGGAATGGGTAGCAGATTTTGCAGAGAAAAACGGTTTCAATTCCATTGAACTCAATGCCTATATTGTGAACGAAAGAGGTGTTGCTTTTTGGGAAAAGGTAGGTGCAATAAAAAAAGGCTATCACATGGTTAAATTTTGCCAGGGTGATGGTTGGGTTTTGTGAGGATTATTGGACTATTGGACTATTGGACTATTGGACTATTGGACTATTGGACTATTGGACTATTGGACTATTGGACTATTGGAAGGAAATAAAAAAGGGTAGTTTTTCAACTACCCTTTTTTTATTTATTATAATTCTTCGTGATTATCTAACGATGAATTTTATTGTGCTTGTTCTTTGATCACTTGTCAAGTTAACAAAATAAATCCCTGCTGGTTTATCCGATACGTCAATATCAACTACTTGATTTGAAGTTCGGATAAGTTTGATTACTTGTCCAGTTAAATCTAAAATCTTCAATTCATAAAGCCCTTGAACATTTGTTGTCACTTGTGCGACTCCATTTGAAGGATTAGGGAATAATTTCAATTCCAAAGCTTGGCTCTCTTCGATGGATGCACAATCATTTACAACAATTTGAGCTGTTGCCGAATCCACACATCCAAATGCAGAAGTAGCTGCTACTGAAATGTCATAAGTTCCCGCTGCAGTATACTGATTTATTGCAGGAGAAGTTGTTGAACTGTTTCCATCTCCAAAATCAATGCTAACTGACGTTGCATTTACAGAAGTATCGGTAACAGTAATATCTACATTATTACAAATGGTCATATCTGATAAAGTAAAGCCTGCATCTGGAATATCTGTACTCAAATTGATTACAGCAGTTGCAGTCGCAGTTACTGTTCCATAAGTCACATCCACAGAATAAGTTCCAGCTGTATCCGCTACAACCATTTGTGTTGTTGCATTCGTTCCTGCCCAGTCGTAAGTTGTATTTGAGTAATCAACCATGATTTCATCACCAGGGCAGATTGTTTGATCTCCACCAACAATCATTGGCTTAATCTGAATATCATTATTGTACCTTGGAAGCAACTGGTATCCTTCATCAAATGGTGAAGAAGAGTCAAACTGACCACCAATTCCGATTAAATCAAAAGTTCCATCTGGAGCCATCATAGCGTGTAAATCAACATCTGCATCAATTCTCATTGTGTAGGTGTTTGTTCCATCTGTGACATCCGCATTAAATCCAGCTCCACCAGGATTCCAATCAGCCAAGTTACTAATCGTAACATCATTAATTTGAATTAATTCAGACTCTGTGCTCTCATCTAAAGCTGTTACAACTGTAGGTGCTGGTAACGTATGACCTTGCGTATGTAAATTGATCTCAGTTACTTGAATTTGCAGGTATCCATTGAATTGATCAATTGTTCCCGTTACATCGATGGAATCTCCTTCTGTAACTGTGTAACCTAAGTTTGATGAAAAATTGATAACTCCAATTCCTCCTGTTCCATCATGCAAAGTGAACTGAACACCTGTAGCTCTCATGTTCACACCATAAACATATCCTGAAAGTTGGCATTCCAATCCATCATTTACCGTTTCTCCGTTTCCATCTAAATCATCAATTTGATCGATTGTATAATAAGGTACCTCATCATCAACAATCGTTACAGTGATTTGATCGTTAGTTCCAGCCGTTGCTGAGTTGGTGAAACTTTGCAATTCTAAAATGAAAGTTAAATCTCCATCCGTTAAAGCGTTATCTATAATTGGAATATTTACAACCTGTGGTGTATTATCGTTAGCTGGGAAAGTTACGGTTGCAGAGGCCGCATAAGTAAAATCAGTTCCTTGAACTGCCGTACCACCGATCAAAACAACATCAGCCGAAGTAGGATTTCCGTCTTCACCAGCAATGTTCACCGTGATATTAATCGACCCACCGTCTTCATCCACATTTGCAGAAGCTACAGAAAACTGCAACTCTGGAGATGCAGGAGGTGTACAAGGAGTCATGGTATGCGATCCAATATAGTTGAAGTCGTTTTGCGGATATACATCCCATTCAGTTGCTCCGGTTGCCCAGTTCGTTTGACCTTGGTTTACAGCTGCTTTTCTTACCAATGTATTGTCTTTGGTTGAACCCGTTCCTACTGTCCATTCAGAACCAGGGTCACTTCCGATTTCTCCAATAATATCAATTAGAACATCCGAACCAGAAGACATATTTATTAAAGCAAAGGCATCATCTCCATTAAAGTTTATTACGCCATTCGTAACATCAACTTGTGCTGTCAATCCAGCATCAGCTGCACTAGGATGAGCAACAACGAAAACATCTCCCGCATTAAGGGTTCCTGTTAAAGTAAAAGAAGCAGTCGAAGTCGCCGATCCATTTCCATATAATTCGATCTTATAGTCGCTTAGGTCGATTGCACCACTTGTGGGGTTATAAATTTCAACCGCTTTGTTGAATCCCGATCCTTCAATATATTCTGAAAAGAATAGATCTGTACATTGAGAATACAGTGATGAGACACTAAGAATCCCAGCACCAATGAGTGTAAAAAGTTTTTTCATAATTAACTTAATTTAAGGTGTACTTTATTAATTTTCAGCAAAAGTACCCAAAAAGAAAGCTATTCGTTCCTAATAAATGTAATGATTGTGTTAAGGACAGGTTAATATTTATCCACCGATCATTTTTCCAAATTCTTCCATGGAAATGACTTCAAAGTTTGAGGGTATTTTGAAGTGATCATCGGATACAGGTTTTTTCTCTATCGAAGAGCATTTGTATATGATGGTTTCAAATTCAGTTAAGACAATAGGGAATTGAAGCGCAAGACCTCCCAACATTGTAAAAGAGTTGCCGTATTTCTTGTCAATTTGTTTCGTATAAATGATCTCGTACTTT
>JAUICI010000096.1 GCA_030427935.1 Bacteroidia bacterium
ATTGAAGGGGAAGTGTATATTTCCAATCTGAAATATTTCAAAGAATCAAATTTGAAATTCGAGAACTTCAATGGTTTTTTCGAATCGATGAAAATTCCGAAACAAAAAGAAGAATTAAACCTCAGTTTAAAAGGGGAGAAGACCTACTTTGAAGTTGCAAACAAAAAAGCTTTTCTAAATAAAGTTTATTGCAATTATCCCAAATTGGAAAAATCCAAAAGCTATCACAAACTACTTTCCATATCCGTTTCTTTGACTTTAACGGAGTCTGGTAAAGTGACTAAAGTAGAACTCGACCCCTCTAAAATGATATTAATTACACGTGAGTCGGAAGCTAAAATGGTGGAGTTTTTCAAAGGGTTCACATTAAAAAGAGCAGAGAAAGCAAAAGAGATTATTATCGATAACAAGTTTGATTTTGTTCTGTTTTTAGACGAGAAATCAAAAAAAAATCTTTGCAAATAGCTACTTAACTGACTTCTTTGTCGGCCTGTTTATCAAAGACTTTCTTATAACTGCCTTCCATCTTTATTAATTCCTCGTGCGTACCAGACTCTTTGATTTCGCCTTTTTCAAGAAAAAGAATTTGATCGGCATGTTTGACCGTTGAAACCCGATGACTAACAATAATCACTGTTTTGTTTTTATCCAATTCTTTAATGGAATTTAGAATCTTTTCTTCCGTTGCAGTATCCACAGCAGATAAACAATCATCGAAAATAAACACATCGCATTCCTTCAATAAGGCTCTTGCTATGGAAATTCTTTGTTTTTGTCCGCCGGATAAATTAACTCCACGTTCACCCAACAAAGTGTCAAACTGATCAGGAAAACTCATGATATCTTCATAAACACCAGCTTTCTTGCTGACTTCAATGATTTCTTCCTTAGAAACCTCTTTTTTCGATCCAAACCGAATATTGTTCTCAATAGTATCTGAAAAGAGAAATACATCCTGAGGAACCAGACCAATTTTCTTTCGATAGCCCTTGAGATTGATGTCATTGACATTCTCATTATTCACCAAGATTTCACCACTGGAAGCGTTGAATTCTCTTAGAAGGAGATTGATCATGGTCGATTTTCCTGAGCCGGTTTTACCCATTATCCCGATTACTTGGCCACTCTGAATATTAAAATTGATGCTGGACAAAACAGCATTTGAATTCTCTTCAAACTTCTGGGATACATTCTTGAATTGGATGGATTCAACTTTTTCAATTTCTTCTTCGCTTTCATTTTCATCCACAATACTTTCAGAAAGCATGAATTGATTGATTCGATCCTGACTAGCTGCAGCCCTTTGGATGATACTTGTAATCCAGCCCACAGCCGCAAATGGCCAAGTTAGCATATTGATATAATAAATGAACTGAATGATGTTTCCTAATGAGATTTCATTATTAAAGTACATGATACCTCCCACGTAGATTGTGAAAATATTACTTAATCCAATCAGAAGAAAAATCGTAGGCATGAACAAGGCGTTGATCCGAACCATGGCCATATTGCTTTTGAGATAACTCTTTGAGTTTTCTGCATACATGTCTTCAAAATACTTTTCTCTCGAATAGGCTTTCAAAATTTTTATCCCAGAAAATACTTCCTGCGAATTGTTAGATATCGCAGATAAGTTGGCTTGTACTGCATGACTCTTCTTGTAGACCATCGAACTCACCCAGTATATTAGAATGGACATGATGGGCAAGGGAAGTAAGACATACAAGGAAAGTTTAGGACTAATAGAAACCATGAAATAAATAACCAAAGAAAACAATACAGAAAGATTGAATGTATACATGATCCCCGGCCCGAGATACATGCGGACTTTAGATACATCTTCACTGATTCTTGTCATAAGGTCACCAATTCTATTCTTTTTGTAGAAGGAATAATCTAATTCGTTCTTCAAATCGAATTCTATCCGGCGAGAGACAACGATAATGGTTTGCCTCGTAAAGAATAAAAATAAGCCTTTAGCAAGTGCAAGCCCTATAAAAATGCCGGCACTCATGAGGCCATATTTGGTGATTTCACTTTTGGAATACTGGTCTAAATTGTTGGCGTACAACATCATTGTGTCAGTTGTTTCCTGAACAATAATCGGCATGTAAACAGCAAATAAATTGGAGGCTACAATGAAGAGAAACCCTAGGATTAACTTCCATTTATACTTGACCAAATATTTGTTTAGATGAAATAAAGATTTCATTCTTTTTTTTCTATTTTTGCTTCGCTTTTCAGCAAGAGGGTTACAAAAGTAATCAAAGTATTAACAGTTCTAACTAATGATTTGAAGATATGTTCGAAGTAAAAGATATCAAAGAGACAACTTTAGCAGAAAACCCTGTTATCGAGAGAATGTCGCAATACAATCACGAACAATTACTATTCTGTAATGATAATGCCACGGGATTAAAAGCTATTATAGCGGTTCACAATACAACTTTAGGACCTGCATTAGGAGGAACAAGAATGTGGGCTTACAACAATGAAAATGAAGCCCTAATCGATGTTTTAAGACTTTCAAGAGGGATGACCTATAAAAACTCCATTTCAGGATTAAACCTTGGTGGAGGAAAAGCAGTGATCATTGGAGACGCCAGAACAATGAAATCGGAAGCTCTTTTTAGAAGATTCGGAAAATTCGTTGAGAGCCTAGGAGGAAAGTACATCACGGCGGAGGATGTTGGAATTAGCCCACAGGATATGACATGGGTCAACATGGAAACAAACAATGTGGTTGGTTTGCCAGGTAAGTCAGGTGATCCATCTCCTGTAACAGCTTACGGAACTTATATGGGAATGAAGGCTGCCGCGAAAGTTCAGTTTGGAAATGATTCACTTGCTGGTAAAAAGGTTGCCGTTCAAGGTGTAGGTCATGTTGGTGAGTATTTGGTAAGCCATCTTCAAAAAGAAGGAGCTGAAGTTTATATCACGGATATCCACGAAGAAACACTTGCTCGAGTTGCGAAAACATATGGAGCTAAAGTTGTTGGACTGGATGAAATTTACGAGATCGACATGGATATTTATGCACCATGTGCTCTTGGAGCAACTGTGAATGATGACACATTAGCCAAATTAAAATGCTCGATCATTGCTGGAGCTGCTAATAACCAATTGAAGTCGGAAACAGTTCACGGAGAGATTGTGAAGCAAAAAGGAATGATTTACGTTCCAGATTTCATGATTAACGCTGGAGGTGTGATCAACTGTTACGCAGAAGTAAAAGGATTGTCCGCTGAATGGGCAATGGGTAAAGCAGAAGAAATTTATAATAGAACTTTAGAAATCATCAACAGATCTAATTCTGAAGGAACACCGACTTATAAAATCGCCAATAAAATGGCGGAAGAGAGAATTGAGTCGATTGGAAAAGTGAAATTACCCCTATAATATATGTTAACCAGAAGGCATTTAAGAATCAAAGTTCTTCAAGCGCTCTATTCTTATTTTCAAACTCCAGAAGCTGACGTGCTTCAGCAAGAAAAGGAACTTATGCGATCCATTGACAAGATCTATGAATTGTATTTGTTTTATATGCTCATTTTTGAGGAGTACAAAACCTTTGTAGAAAAGGAAATCGATCAATCTAAATACAAGATTTCTGGAGGAAACCCGGAGAATGATCCAAGACAAAAAGTTGTGAAAAACAGGCTTTTGGAGTTGATTGAAAGTAGTACTGAGCTTCGAAAAGTTTCAGAAAGCAAAAAGGTTAGCTGGATTGGGGATGACAAGCAAGATCTGCTTAAAAAAGTATTCAAAAAAGCGAAGTCAAGCGAGAATTATCAAGAATATATCGAATCAACGGATTCCAGTTGGGAAGATGATCGCAAATTCTTAATTGAATTCTTTAAGAAAGATATCGCAAACAGCGAATTGCTTTATTTTTACCTCGAAGAAGAGAGTATTATGTGGCAAGATGATATCGATCATGTATGTTCAATGGTGCTAAAATCGCTCAAAAAAGGAGAGCCCGGTAAGGAGTTCCATATTTTACCGTTGTATAAAGATGAAGATGATGAAAAAGGGTTTTTACTTGATTTGTATCAAAAAACCTTGAAGCATGATGAAGAAAACAGTGAATTGATTGATCAATTGACTAAAAACTGGGAAATGGACCGAATTGCGTTGATGGATGTGATTTTGATGAAAATGGCCGTAACCGAAATCATGCATTTTAAAACAGTACCTACGAAAGTGACCTTAAATGAATATATAGAAATCTCCAAATTTTACAGCACTCCTAAAAGTAATGGATTCATTAATGGAGTGCTTGATAAAGCGATTGAAGTCCTTAAGGAAGATGGTCGCCTAGTAAAAACTGGAAGAGGATTAATGGAATAATATGAAATACGGAATTTTAGCAATTTTATTAGTTTTATTGTGGTCCTGCAATACAGAGGAGAATTACCCAAAGGACTGGTTGGATAACCCAACAGAAGTTGAATGGGAGTCGACCGAATTTGACTTTGGTGAAATCAAAGAAGGAGATAAAATCTCGCATACATTCAGGTTTAAGAATGTAGGAGACAAGCCAGCAAGAATATTTGAATGTAAATCCAACTGTGGTTGTACAACTGCAGAAGACTGTTCAAAAAAACCACCAGTTCCTCCAGGGGAATGGGGAGAAGTAACGGTTGAATACAATTCAAGTATGCGACCTGGACCGGTAGTGAAGTCACTTACCGTAAACATGAACACAAGACCAGTTCCCAATGTATTGCAATTAGTAGGGAAAGTGGTACCAAAATAAGTAAATAATAATAAACAATAATTTTAGATATGGGAGGAGGCGGAATGAGCTCGTTCGTAATGTTAGGTTTGATCGTATTGATCTTTTATTTTTTCATGATTAGACCTCAGTTAAAGAAGCAAAAAGAACAAAAGAAATTTAGAGAAGCACTTAAGAATGGTGATAAAGTGGTGACCATAGGAGGGATTCATGGTAAAATTCTTGAAGTGAATGAAACTAATGTATTGCTATCTGTAGACAATGGAAAATTAAGGGTTGAAAAATCGGCGATTTCCTATACGGATGATGATCAATTAGCGAAGCAGAAATAAAGCTTTGAAAAAAAACTGAAATGAAAGGAGAGCTTATTGGTTCTCCTTTTTTTGTGCTTCTTTCTTTTTCAATTCCTCCTTACGTTTCTGAGATTTTTTCCATTTTCTCAGCTTTTTCTTTCTTTCCTTTCTTTTCTTTTTCAGGGCTTTGTATTCGGTTTTTGTCATGATTTTCGCATCTGGACTAATTTTGATACGCCCAGCATGAATGTCTCGTAAAACCATCTCAATAATCCAGTCCTTCTTGGGATCATACGTGGCACTTAGGTTCTGATCAAACATATTGCCTACAAATTGATACCAACCAGCTTTGGATTTACCTCGATACATCTCAATGATTTCCCTTACTGTAAACCCCGTCTCTAAATGCACCAGTTTCATCAGGACTTTACCTTCACTAACCCACATTTCTTTGATAATATACTTGAAATCGTCTTTCAACTTTTGCTGCGCGATTCGCCCGAATTTCTTAATGTCTGACTTCTTAGTCAGGTTTTCTGTAGCTTTCTGATATTCCGTTAATAATTCCTGAGCTCTCAGAGCATAAGGGTAAACTTTAACAACACGCCGCTTTACAGAATCATATCTTGCTTGAAAGCTTTTGTCAGTTACTTCCACATCTGGAAACCAAAAACTCATAGTCGTGTCAGCTTGTGAGAAAACGGACTGATAGCTCGTTAAAATTATCATTAAGAGCATGCTATATTTGACTATTGAATTCACTTATTAAAGCTAGTATTAATTATTTTGTTAATTTAAAACGGTCATATATTTATAAACGATAAATTTGAAGAAAAAATTTTTCATGAAACACATCGCACTTTTAACAATGTTTATCGCCCTATTTACTTCATGCAGCAATGATGATGCCGAAGTAAAGGAAATGCCAGACGAATACAAAAAAAATCCAACAACAGTTGAATGGGAAAAACAAACACACGATTTTGGAACAATTCCTCAAGATACCGTTGTTGAAGTCGTATACAAGTTTAAGAACACAGGGGACAATCCTTTGATGATTGCTGACTGCAAAGCTACCTGCGGGTGCACGGTTCCGGAATGCAAACAACCACCTGTTGCGCCGGGAGAATCTGGTGAGATTACTGTGAAGTTTGATTCAAAGAATAAAGCCAATAAAGTCAATAAGACGGTTAAAGTTTACATGAATACAGAGAAAAAATATGAGGAAGTAAAGTTTACAGTATTTGTAGATGACGGATTCCAATCGTTTTTATCGAAAGGACCCGAGGCTGACTCTCTAAAAAAATAAATTATGAAAAAGATTTTCGCATTTTCATTATTCGCGCTAATCCTAGTCGCTTGTAATTCTGAGGAAGAAGTTAAGAAAGAAGCTCATGATGAGCATGATACTTCAGCCGTGGATTCTACCACAATTGATACCCTGACAATTTCTGATGATTCATTGGAAGCACAAGGTTACGATGTCAAAGAAGATGAGAAAATCGAAGAGAATCTTGAAAAAAAATATGGCGAACAATGGGAATTCTGTGACTGTATTGTAAGAAACGACAGTGTTAATAAAGCACTTGAAACGGCCACAGACGCTCAAGTCGACAAAATTATTGCTCGAATGGATGTGATTGAGAAACATTGTAAGAAAATGCTTACGGTTCCAAATACTACACCTGAGGAAAGAGCCAAATACCAGAGAAAAGTTAATAAATGCCTAAGACAAAATGGTCTGAAATAACCTAGTAAGATTGAAGACCTATTTTCATTTTCTAAGTATTTTTTCAGTTCTCATTTCATCTTCATTTTCTCATTCTCAAGGGCATGAAGGTTACGACATCTACGAACGAGAGAATATCCGAACAGTTATTGAGTATAAATACGGGCAACAATGGGATTTTTGTGACTGCATTGTAAAAAACGACAGCGTTAATAAGCTCGTGGAAACTGCAAATGAGGATCAGTTGTCCGAGATTTTGGACTATATCGATGTCATTGAAAATCATTGCAAGCACGTATTGACAGTGCCGAGTAATACTCCAGAAGAAAGACTAGCATTTAAACGGAAAGTAAATAAGTGTTTGCGGGAGCATGAACAAGTACTTGAGAGAAGAAAAGATCAGGATTACGCTGACTTTGTTAAGGGTTATCGATTAACTACTTTTAAAAAGTATGAGTTAACTTTCAGAGGGTTGAAGAGTTTTCAAAATTATAAGGATAGGATTGAAAAAGAAAGTGATTCTATTATCGCAAAGATTGATTCTACCAGTCATATTGAATGTGTTAAACCTGATGAAAAGAAGAAACTTTTTAATCCATCGAAAGGACTCAAGATCGTTTATTTTTTGGATTGGTCAGGTAATGATAGAAATTCAGTTGAATGGATTGGTTTTCGGGTGCTTGAGTATTCCAATGAAAACCAGGCGAAATCAGCATTGAGCTATTTTAGTTTTCTGGAAATTGTGGAATATTGTCTTTACGATTATTTTTCAACTAGAGAATATGGATTTAGAGATGGCAATAAAGTATATCTTTTTTCTCTTGCGGGCATGATTTGGAATCATGGCATTTTACATCAGTTTTTAAATGATTTTCAAAAAGAGTTCTCTAATAATGAATACAGCATTTGGTTTTCTGGAGGCCCTTCTGAAACTAGACTGCGGCCAGATCAAATTGATGATGTGAAAATAGAAATTATAGAGGAAAAATAATTACCCTTTCGATCGAATCAAATTCAAAGGCAAAATAAGCCATCCTGCAATTAAAGAAACACCACCTAGAGGAGTGATTAAATAAGCGATTTTCGGTGGAAAAACACCGATCAAATATTTACAAGCAAAAAAGTAGATAGATCCCGAAAATAGGATAACCCCAATCAATATCAATTTGTAGAATAGGGAAGGAGAGAAGTTTATTTTCGAAACGTTGAATCCAATTATCAGTAAAGCCAAGCCATGATAAATTTGGTAGCGCACGCCAACTTCGAATGAATTTAATTGTTCGAAAGTTAATTTTTCCTTCAAACCGTGAGCACCAAAAGCACCAAGGACGATTCCGATCAAGATCAAAACCGCCCCTGTGATTATAATATATTGATGTGTTTTCCTATTTGTTTCCAATGTACTTGTTTAAAGCTTCTTTTGAATCACTGAAAGAAAACGCACTATTCACTTTATAATAATTATCTCTATCCGAACATCTGTCGTAGCAATACTTTGCAACTTCTAGTTTGTCGTCATCAAAAGAAAACTCTTTCATCAAACCAATTACTTGATCCGTGCTAATACACTTGTTATCTAGTGCTTGTTTGGCCACCATTTTCTTATTATCAGCAAAACCTTCGTTTTTAACCGCTGAAATCATGGAGTTATAATCTACTGTAGAAGTATAGCACCCAAACTGATTACCACCATTGTTGTTTGTATTGTTATTGATATTGGTGTTTGTTGTAGTCGTATTAGTTGTCGTTGTGTGAGTTTCAGTATACGTTGTATTGGTGTTGGTATTATTCATGTTTTCATCCACATTCACATTTACATTCATGCCAACTCCTCCAACATTTACGTTCATATTTACATTTTCACCATTTCCATTACCATTGTTTACGTTGGTATTCGTGTTGGTTGTAATGGTTGTCGTTGTTTGATGAGTTGTAACGGTACCATTATTCCCATTTGTTGTCACATTGGTATTTAGATTATTGTTATTATTTGTATTGGTAACAACTGCATCCGTATTGGTGTAATTGATGGTGTTTGTTGCTTGATAGTTACTAGAAGCAGTTGGACTATAACTCACCATTCTCAGTTTATAATCTCCTTTTTTATTCTTTTTTACTTCTGTTACATACTCATGATTCGGATCTGCAAAATAGATGCTCTTGTCAATATCAGGTGTAGCTCCGTCAGCAAAAATGATCTTCAATTTATAGGCTTCTGAAGTTAATTGCTCAATTTTTACATTCGTTTTTGGTTCTGCATTTTGCTTGATTCCATTTAAGATGATGTAAAACTGTTTTCCATCTTGATTGAATACAACCAGTTTATTCTGGGCCTTTGCAAAGCCAAACATTCCAAGTAAAAATGTGAATAGTAAAATCTTTTTCATAATAATCAGTTTTTTGTTTTCTGTTCAATCGCAATTTAGGTGCCAGAAAATGTTATTGAAAAGTTAATAAACTTTTGGCGTTTTCAATGGATGCCTCACTTATATTTTCACCACTAAGCATTTTAGCGATTTCTTGAATACGACCTTCATTGGACAATTGCTCAATATAAGTTCTAGTCATCCCTTCTTTATCTTCCTTATAAACTTTGAAGTGTTGCTGACCTTTCGAAGCCACTTGGGGAAGGTGAGTTATAGATATTACTTGAATATTCTGAGAAATCTCATTTAGTAGATAACCAATTTTGCTGGCAATTTCCCCACTAATTCCGGTGTCAATTTCATCAAAAATAAGTGTGGCCAAGGATTTTTTTGTTGATAACAAATACTGAACAGCAAGCATCAATCTAGAAGTTTCTCCTCCAGAAGCTGATTTCGAAATTTCAGTTAATTCTCCACCTAGATTGGCATTAAAAAGAAACCTAACTTTATCCATTCCACTAATTCGAAAGTCTTCAGTTTTGCTCACTTCAAATTGAACTTGAGCATTGGGTAAAACCAGGTCGTCTAACAATCTTTTAATCTCGTTTTCAAGCTCCTTCGATATCCGTTTTCTTGCTTCATGAATCAGTTGTCCAGTCTGTTTCAAAGCAACTTCAATTGAATCAATTTCTTGCGCCAATTCGGATAATTTTTCTTCAGAATTATCGGCAAAATCAATCTTTTCAGAAAGCTCCTTTTCTAATGCGATTAAATCATTTAAGTCAGAAAGAAAATGCTTCTGCAACAGACGATTGATTTCATCAAACAATTGAACCTTAGATTCAGATGAGCTATTTAAATCTTTATTTTCTAAAATGTTATTAAGCTCAATGCTTAGGTCTTCAAGTTCGATGATGTTGGAATTGAATCGACTATAAAGTTCTTCAAAATCAGCAGAAATAGTTGAAATCGAACTCAACTGATTCTTGATTTTACGCATGCGATCCAAAACTCCGGATTCCTCACTTTCCAATAAGCTTAATGATGTTCCGATGACCTCTGAGATTTGTTCTTGATTTTGAGAAAACTCAACTTCTTGTTTTAATTTATCGAGATCAATATTTTCAAGATTTAAGGATTTGATTTCATCGTATTGAAACCTATTATAATCCGCATCTGATTTTAGTTTTTGACTTTCAGCTAAAAGATGATTGTATTCCGTTTTTAGTTTCTTTAGTTTGATAAGATTATCTGAAAAAGATTCCAATAAAGACTTATCCTCTATAAAATGATCAATTAGCTCAATAATAAAGGTTTCGTCCTTTAATTGATGTGTTTGGTTCTGTGAATGAATATTAATCAATTTGGAACCGAACTCTTTCAATAAAACCAAATTCACTGGAGTATCATTGATGAAGGCTCTGGATTTTCCTGACGGACTTATTTCTCTTCTAACAATCGTATTTTTGTCAAAATCAAGATCGTTTTGAAGAAAGAAGTCTTTTAAATGATTTTCTGTAAGGCTGAATTCAGACTCTATGATACATTTCGATTCTTTATTCTTGAGTGCTGAATAATCAGCTCTTTCTCCTAAAATTAACCCAATGGCGCCAAGTAAAATAGATTTACCAGCACCGGTTTCTCCAGTGATTACGGTAAATCCCTGTTTAAATTCTAAATCAGCCTTTTCAATTAAAGCATAGTTTTTAATGAAAAGTCGATTGATCATGATGCACTTATTTTAGAATTTCTTGATACTTGCTGGAATTCGCAGGATCAATTCGTTTGAGTAGGTTGACGATCTGATTCTTTTCCTGCATGCTAGCTTCTGCGTAGATATTGGTAATTTCATCTACCTTATTGTTCAAGAAGATGGAAACGTTGGGAGAACCAGGTTTACTCGCATGAACTTTATTTAGCTCATTCAAACTCTGAAATATTGTTTTTCGCGCTTGGTCAGCATTTTCATAAAGTTTATCCATTCCTTCTCGATGATAGATATAAAAGCATTTTCGTAACGGCTTGAAAATCTGATGCAAAGCATTGTCGACCATCCAATAACGGTTTCTTCTACTTCTTTCAGAGGAATTCCATCCTGTATATCCTGAAGTCTGTGCGTTCAAAACGATTTGCTGTGCTTTATTAAACCATTTATCGCCTCCTTCTAAGGAAAAGGAATCATAATCATAACCCAAAACCATATATGCGTAAAAGGCCAAGATCGAAGTCAAATTGTTTCTAAATTGATCTGGTTGAAACAAGAGAACCGCATTTCGTTGGTAAGTAATTTGAAAATCCTGATCAACAAAATTGAATAATTGTGAATTGTAAGAAGAGTTGTATGTAGGTCGAGAAGATTGAATTTGAATTTGACCTCCATAAGTATTAGTGGAAGGCATTTCTGTAATAGTAATCAATACATTGCAATTGATTCGTTCTTCAATTTCGAAAACATCCGTCGTCCATTTTGTATTATTCATAAACTCGAATATGGTCGTCTCCATGGAAGAAAAAATCTCTTTATCAACAGCACTAATCTGAAGGCTAGGAGAGGCCTGAACAGTAACCTGACAGTTCAACTCTTGTGCTAATGCTTTAGAGAAAAGCGTACTTAACAAAATGACTATGGTAATTAAACTAAATCTCATCTGCAATGGTGTTTAAAATATCTTCAGCTACTTCGGCCTTAGACTTTAACTCAAATTTAAGTATTTTATTGTCTTTACCGAGAATAGTAATCTTATTTGTTGAAGTAGCGAAACCAGCACCTTTGTCTTGAAGAGAATTAAGCACTATTAAATCAAGGTTTTTTCTTCCCAATTTACTTTTCGCATTTTCGATTTCATTATTCGTCTCGAGTGCAAAACCAATTAGTTTATATCCAAATTTCGCTTTCTGTTCTCCTGCGTACTTAAGAATGTCTGGGTTCTTTACTAATTCTAAAGTTATCTCAGAATCATTCTTTTTTATCTTTTGATCTGCCTGATTTTTTGGCTTATAATCAGCCACGGCAGCGCTAAATATTCCTATATCAGTAGTTTCTAATCTGGTTTTTACAGCATTAAACATTTCCTCGGCGGATTCGACTCGTGTGATCTCCATTTCCTCTAAACCCGAAGTGTTTTCGTTGGAAGGCCCCAGAACCAAATGTACATTGGCACCCATTTTCTTTGCTGTTTTTGCAATTTCGATTCCCATTTTACCGGAAGATCGATTTCCAATGAATCGAACGGGGTCAATTCCTTCATAAGTCGGACCAGCAGTAATCAGAAATTTGGTTTGGTTAAACTTTTTTTTTTGATCCTTTCCTCCAAGTATAAGCTTACAATGTTCAATGATCGTTTCAGGTTCGGCCATTCGACCTTTTCCTATAAGACCACTAGCCAATTCACCTTCTTCTGCGTCAATTAAGTGATAACCTTGGTCAACAAGGGACTGTATGTTTCTCTTTGTAGTAAAATGCTGATACATATCCAGATCCATTGCTGGAGCGAAGGCAACGGGGCATTTTGCAGATAAATATACTCCCATCAACAAATTGTCACAAATTCCGGTGTTCATTTTCGCTAGAGTATTGGCGCTGCATGGAGCTATCAGCATGATGTCGGCCCATAAGCCTAAATCGACATGATTGTTCCAAGATTCCTGATCATTGGACCAATCAATTAAAACTGGATTTTCAGATAGAGTCGATAAGGTTAGTGGAGTGATGAAGGATTTTGCGTGATGTGTTAACACTACTTTTACTTCGGCACCTTCTTTCTTAAGTTCCCGAACCAAAAAAGCCGCTTTGTAGGCGGCTATTGAACCCGTAACACCGAGTAAAATTTTCTTTCCCTTCAACATGATCAGGGCTAATGTTTTTGATTATTTCTTTTCTTCGGAGTCTTTATCTCTGAAGTAAGTTCCGTCAGCTTCCCATTCTTCGATTGCATAAGCGTTTGGCTTTGGCAATCTTTCATAGAATCTAGAGATTTCGATTTGCTCTTTGTTCTCGAAGATCTCTTCAAGATTATCCGTATGAGAGGCAAATTCAGTTAACTTCTGAGTTAACTCTTCTTTCATCTCAACGCTAATCTGATTAGCTCTCTTGCTAAGAATAACAATTGTTTCGTAGATATTATTGGTATCTTTTTCCAAATCCTGGAAACTTCTTGTAACTGTAGTTCTAGCGGCGTTTGTATTCTTGAAGTTCATATAAAACTATTTTTCCTTTTCTTCTTTTTCCTTCTCATCACCCTTGCGAGCCATTTTTCTTTCAGCCTTGGCGATGTCCTTCTCAATATACCTTAATCTCTCATTTAATCCGTTCTTCACTTTTAAATTGGTTACACCTTCATTAAACTTGAGAACTTCAGCCTTAACCTTTTCAAGATCTGCTTTTTTTCTAGCTAAATCTTTTTGGTTTTCGACCTTAGAGATCTTACCGTACATTTTCATTACTTCAATCTGGAACTTGGTATCCTCAAAAATCTTTACAGCGTTCTTGATATACTTGGATTCCGGATAACGAGCGGCAAATTTATGATAAACTTTTATAGTTTCCTCATATCTTTCCAATTTTTTGTAGCTAATACTGTTTTCTGCAAGCTTATGCGCACTATTTAACATCATGAAAAGCATCTCTTCTCTGAACTTTGTATTCGGGAACTGCTGAAGAGCCGCATGGAGCGCCGTATAGGAGGCTTTGTAATTTTCCATTTTGTAATACAATTTGGCATAATTGTATTGTTTCACCTCTAATTTAGCTCTTAACCTATCCATTATTTTATTGCAGGTGTCGATTCGAGCACTAAAAGGATATTCGTCAATAAAGATTTGCATTTCATCTAGCGCGACATAAGTATCAGTCTGATCTAGTGAAGATTCAGGACTTTCTTTTACAATGGACATCGCTCCCAGAAAGGCACATTCTTCCGCAAACTTGGAATTTGGGTATTGCTTTACGAACTGCTTGAAATAAAATCCAGATAAATAATAATCCTTCATATGCCAATGACAATAAGCATAATGATAGTAGATGTCTTCTCCTTTTGGAGTAAGTTTATATTTTGGCAATACTTGTTCAAAAAGAGTTAGGGCCTGAACATATTTCTTTCCTTTGAACATTTCATAGGCCATCTCATACTTTCTTTCGTAATCTGTGCCTTTAGCTACTTT
>JAUICI010000273.1 GCA_030427935.1 Bacteroidia bacterium
GACTGAATGTTCCGAAAACCCCATTTATCCTCAAGGTGGAACTTGGATATATGACAGAGCTGGATGGTGTCCAGGAATGCCTTCAGATCTTCAAGAAGTTGATATTACGCAATATGTTACCGCTGGAAACTCGCATACACTGGATTACGGTGTAACATCAGCAACTGGTACATCCAACTATATTGTAAATAATCAATTGGTTACTTATGGTGGTCCAAACTTCACTTTAGACGCGGCAGCAATTGAAATTCAAGCGCCAACGAATTATATCGAATACAGAAGAGCGAATCCAATTTGTACAAATCCTAAGGTGTTGATCCGAAATACTGGTTCTACTACCCTTACTTCCTTAACAATTGAATACTGGATTAATGACGATCAGACACATCAAACTTATGAGTGGACAGGTAGTTTAGAATTCATGGAAGAGGAATTGGTAACATTGCCTTCAGATGGAGCGCTTTGGAATGGAATTGCAGGAATGACACTTTCTAAATTCCACGTTTCAATTTCAGCTCCAAATAATGGAGCAGATGAATATGCGCATAATAATGACATCGTTTCTGAATTTGAAATTCCAGAAGTTCTACCAAATGAATTTGTGATTCGATTCAAGACAAACAACGTTCCTACTGAATCAAAATATGAGATTTTTGATTATCAAGGAAACGTCATTTTCACTAAAGACAATATGGCTGGAAACACAACTTATAATGATACGATTAGTCTTCCTCTTGGATGCTACCAGATGGTTATTACAGATACAGGCGACGATGGACTTTCTTTCTGGGCCAATAACGATGGTTCAGGTTATTGCCAAATCAGAGACATGTCAGGTTTTCCAGTAAAATACTTTACAGCTGATTTCGGAGGAAGTTTAATCTACAACTTCACCATTGACTTCCCATTGGCATACGAAGACCTTCAGTTAAATCAAGGTTTTGAAATGTATCCAAACCCAGCGTCATCTCAGTTTACCTTAACTGGAAAGAAAGTAGACGAGGCTGAAATCAGAATTTTTAATGCCATGGGTCAGCTAATGAATATAGAATCCATTAGCCAGAAAAATGAAGTTACGTTTAACACTTCTCACCTGAATCCAGGTCTATACATGGTCAATGTAAGCATTGAAGGTAGAAGCTTTACGAAGCGACTCATCATCGAATAATACAGATTTTTTATATCAGGAAAACCGGTTCTTTATAGTTCCGGTTTTTTTAGTATAAAATAAAATTTATGAAATAACTTTTTCTAAGTTTCGATAACATTCTAAAGATTGCAACCACGAAATCCCCTTGTCAAAATCTCGAAAAACTTTTAAAGGTTTTTTGGGGGGTGAAATTTTATAATAGAAATCGGCCATTAACTTTTGTGCTGCCCCTTTTACAATTAATGCCGATGCGCCAACAGGAACATCATCCTCCATTTTTCTTGCATTTTTCTGAGCTTGTCTTGTGAGCGAAATGAATTCTCCGGCTGTAAAAATAAAAGGACGTTCAATCTCCGTCAACTTCCAGTAGCTGGTTTTCATTTCCATCTGGCAGTCAATATCGATTCTTACTCGATCCTTTAAATGAACATGCATGATTCCATTATCGAGTAATTTTACAATAATCCGGTCTGTTTCTATCTCAGTTAACTTTTCGATTGTTGCAGTATTGATTCTCCAAAATAATGAATTTTCAATTCAATGCATACTAAATTAGTAGGAAATACACTTGTTTAAACAACTATCAGCTAAAGAGCTAATGTCACTTTTGTCACATTAATCCCAATTCAAAACAGCTATTTTTGATTCATGGAATCGGCATATATATTTTTTATCATTATCATGCTACACTTGGTTGCTGGAGTCGTTTACCTTGCATTCAAGATGTCTAAGAAAAAGGAGAAATCAGAAGAGGAAGAATCTTAATACAAGTTATGAATTCAGTAAATCTCAACTCTGTATTTTCCTCTATTTTGATGCCAAATAAGAAACCTTTAGGAAAAAAGTCAGGATGGTATTATTAGTAATGAGATGTTTGATTGCTTCAAACTCTAATTCCAATTCTGAGTCCCCATAAAAACAAAATCCTGGCGATAAATGTCAGGATGGTATTATTAGGAATGAGATGTTTGATTTTTTCAAACTCTAATTCCAATTCTGAGTCCCCATAAAAAGAAAATCCTGACGATAAATGTCAGGATGGTATTATTAGGAATGAGATGTTTGATTGCTTCAAACTCTAATTCCAATAATACACACATCATCTAGTTGCTCTAAATCCCCTCTCCACTCTTCAAAGGCATGGTCTAAAATCTTTTTCTGATCCACCATGGTCTTTTTACTATTCGAAAGTAAAAGTTTTTTAAAGTTTGAGGCTTTCATCTTCTTACCCTTGTCTCCCCCAAATTGATCGGCATAACCATCAGAGAAAATATAAACAGTATCCCCACTATTTAATTCAACCGAATGCGTAGTGAAGGGTTTCGGATGACTAAATTTCCCAATAGGCTGTTTATCGGCCTTAATCTCTTCAATCTTGTCTTCCCCTTTCCGAATGATCCAAAGCGGATTATGTGCACCAGCGTAGGACAGTTTTGAGCGACGTGCAACAGCAACTGGACCATTTCCCTCTTGCTCTTGTGGTTCCTGCATCGCCGTCGGCGAGCCTTTGGCGG
>JAUICI010000274.1 GCA_030427935.1 Bacteroidia bacterium
ATCAAGAAACTAAAATAACCATCCCTAAAGTAGAGGAACGCGAACATCACATGATCGGAATTTACCCAAGAACCATCATTGGAAGATACAGGCAAGCCATCATTCAAAATGAATTAAAACTTAAAATAGTCAACGACGAAATCGGTTGTAATCTCATCGAAGTGGACAGCACAATATACCCGACTGAATTGTTTACCAATATCAACACAAAAGAAGATTATTTAGCCCTATGAAAGCAAACATCAAATACTTCGGAATGATTGCTGAGAAGCTCAATCGAGAATCTGAAATTCTGGAAATCGTTCCGGGAATGAATCTCAAGGCGTTTATCGAAAACAAATACCCGGAGCTGAAAGAAATGAAATTTAAAATAGCCATCAACCAAGAATTAAGAGAAGAAATAAAATCCGGAGAAGAGGATTTGGAAATTGCGGTTTTGCCTCCTTTCGCGGGAGGATGATTTTAGGTAATAGGTATTAGGTAATAGGAATAGGAAAAAATTGATAGGAAAATGATTGATATTACACATAAAATAAATACCCTTCGAATCGCTACTGCGCAGGCGATTGTTAAGGTATCGAAGAAGGAAACTATTGAGGCCATTCAAAACGGAACGGTTCCGAAAGGCGATGTTTTTGAGATGAGTAAGGCTGCGGGCTTATTGGGAGTTAAAAAGACCCCAGAACTGCTGCCTGATTGCCATCCCATGCCGATTGAAAACACCAAAGTCGAATACGAAATCAATGGATTGGAAATTACAGTTTTGGTTACTGTGAAAACGATTTACAAAACTGGAGTGGAAGTCGAAGCCATGCACGGAGCGAGTATTGTGGCTTTGAATATGTACGACATGCTCAAACCGATCGATAAAGGCATCGAAATCTCGACGATCAAATTGCTCAAGAAAAAAGGTGGAAAATCGGATTGGAAAGATAAGTTTAGAAAGGATTTGAGAGCGGCAGTTATTGTTTGTTCGGATACAATTTCGGCCGGACAAAAAGAAGATAAAGCGGGGAAAGCGATCATTTCTAAATTGGAAGATTGTGACGTCAAAGCCGAAGAATACATCATTATTCCGGATGAAAAAGAAGAAATTCAAGCGAAAGCGAACCATTTTGTAGATCAAGGATTTGATTTGGTCATATACACTGGCGGAACAGGCTTGTCCAAGAGAGATGTGACTCCAGAAAGTCTGCATCCTTTGCTCGATCGTGAAATCCCAGGGATTGCGGAAGCGGCCCGAAATTATGGTCAAAATCGAATGCCCTACGCCATGCTTTCGAGGTCTTTGGCGGGCGTAAAAAATGGAACCCTGATTTTAGCTTTACCGGGGTCTACGGGTGGAGCAACCGAATCCATGGACGCGCTTTTCCCTTTTGTTTTACATATTTTTAGAATTCTAGTTGGAGCCAGACATGACAACTAAAACCATTATAGACAAGTTTGGTCGTACCCACGATTACTTGCGGATTTCATTAACCGAAATGTGCAATCTTCGGTGCTTTTATTGTATGCCAGAAGAGGGCGTTCCGAAAAGAGAAAAAGCAGTTTTCATGACCAGCGAGGAAGTCATCGATATCGCAAAAGTATTTGTCGGTTTAGGCGTGAAAAAGATCCGACTTACGGGAGGCGAACCTTTGGTCAAAAAAGATGTGGATCACGTGATTAGAGAATTAGGCAAACTCCCGGTTGAACTCACCATGACGACTAATGCCATTCTTGTAGATCGACATATTGAAGTCATGAAAAAAGCAGGAATCAAGAGTATCAATGTGAGCCTGGACTCCCTAGTCGAAGATAAATTCAATAAGATTTCTAGAAGGAATTATTTCACCAAAATCATGGAGAATATCCAGCTGCTTTTGGATGAAGGCTTTATAGTGAAAGTGAATTGCGTCTTAATCAAAGGGGAAAATGACAATGAGATTTTAGACTTCATCAAATGGTCGATTGACGAGGAAATTCACATTCGTTTTATCGAATTCATGCCTTTTGATGGGAATAACTGGAATTGGGATAAAACGGTCAGTTTAAAAGAGATTTTGGAAATTGTTGAGAGGGACTATGAGACGATGAGACTGAGTGACCGGGAGAATGATACGACGAAGAATTATCAGGTCAAAGGCGCGAAAGGAACTTTTGGAATCATCTCTACGGTGACCAATCCATTCTGCGATACCTGCAACAGAATTCGATTAACTGCGGATGGAAAGATAAAAAACTGTTTGTTCGGAGCGGATGAGTTGGATCTTTTAACTGCCCATCGCAAGAAAAGAGATTTAGAACCGCTCATTCTGGAATCCATTCAAATGAAACATAAAAAACTCGGAGGATTTGAATCGTTTGATGAAGAGTATGTGAAGAACCAGAAGAATCGATCGATGATTTCGATTGGAGGCTGAATTCGATTATACACCCGGTCATTTCGGCTCGCGCTCAATGACCTAGAATTGAGCTTTTACCCATAGGTGTCCGACCGCGTGTTGCTGAAGCTTTCTCCGACGGCCGTAGCCTTTGGCGAAGGAACTTAGCGGAGGCACAGAGCGAGTCGAGGCCACCGGGTATTAGCAGGAGTATGGAGCAAGAGCGAAATATTTGATAGTCGAAGGGCGGTCCTTCTATAAGCGTCTTTTTTTTTAACGCAAAGACGCTGAGAAGA
>JAUICI010000097.1 GCA_030427935.1 Bacteroidia bacterium
GTGGATACGGTGAATCACGCAATTGAAGAATTGTACCCTTTCGAAACAGCTACAGGTCGGTATCCTTATAGAAATTTGGTGGAATACAATGGCATGTTCTACGGTCTTACAACACGTGGTGGAGATAATGATAATGGAGTGATTTTTGAATATGATTATGTCAACAATATCTACAATGTTCTACATCATTTTGATACGCCAACGGGCAGACAACCTTACAGTAATTTAATTGTTGATCAAAACGGTAATCTTTTCGGAAATACGAATACTGGAGGAGCGAATAATTGGGGGGTCATGTTTAAATATGCGCTTTCGGATGATTCATATACGGTTCTACATGAATTTGATTTTACCGATGGAGGTCAGCCTCAACCATCTCTTACTTTTAGTCAAAATGGAAAAATGTATGGCTTATCCTTTAGAGGTGGTAATGTCTATAAAGGTGTTTTGTATGAATACGATACCTTAACGAGTACTTTCACAAATAAACTTAACCTAAGTGCTTCTTTAGGCGGTGTTCCTTATTGTCGCATGGTAGAAATTGCTACTTGTCCTGTGGTGTCTACTCCTTTTTCTGTGAACGATTGCAGTAGTTTTACAACACCCCAAGGTCAGACTGCTTCAAGTGCAGGTAATTATGTTTTAACTGATACATTGACTTCCCATTGCGGTGGAGATAGTTTGATCGTTTACTCCGTATTCATTGGAGATACTTTAGATCCTGTTCCTCAAATGGCAACACTTCCATTGATTTCAGCTTATTGTGAGATTGATAATCCAACTCTTCCTTATGCCATTGATAATTGTGAGGATACGGTTTATGCGATTGCCGATGTATCATTTCCACTGAGCGATACTTCTATTCATCAGATAAATTGGACGATGGAAGATAATGCAGGAAATCAAATTCAGCAGGTTCAAAATATCTCATGGTTGGAAATGGATTTGACAGTCATGCAGAATTCAAACGTATTGGCTGTTGCAAATGCAAATGCGGATTCCTATAAATGGATGAACTGTGATTCAAATACATTGGTGGCTGGAGCGACAAACTCAATTTACATTGCGGGTTATAATGGCTCCTATGCGGTAATCATTACCATGGAAGGCTGTGTGGATACATCGGAATGTCTGTCGATTAATTCTGTTGGTTTAACGGAGCTTTCTAATTCTGATTGGTTGGTTTACCCGAACCCGTCTTCTGGAAAATTCAATATTCAAGTTCCTCCAAATGTAAATGGTCCAATCGAAATGGAAGTTGTCGATGTTTTCGGAAGAGTTGTACTCAGAAAAATCTGTACTTCGGATCAGGAGAATTTTATTGATTTGGGAACAAAAAAGAATGGAGTCTATTTCATTCAAATGAAGAATGGTAGCGAATCAGTTCGATTAAAAATCATTTTGAAGAACAAATAATCCAGTACCAAATACGATTTTAAAAGATGAAGCATTTGGAACTGAATAAGCCCGGTTTCAAAGGGCAATAACAACAATGAATTCGTGAGAAAGCTGCAAATTCCGACCCGGAAGATCTTTAAAAACCAAAGAAAACCAGAATAACTCATGAAGAAGATTCTAACGAGTCGGAATTACTTGCAAACTTTTAAAAGAACAAACGACTGTGACATTTTCGTTACTTCAATGTACGCAGGATAATCATCCGATATTTGAAAATAATGTAAAGTGTAGTACTTGTTTATTTAGATGTTCAATTTAGCTAACAAGGAATCCACTCCCCAAAAAAAGGATGAATTACTTTGATCAATAGTCTCGATAAAACTGAGGATTAGTAGAGTCTGGAGACTGCTTATCAAACATCCAGAATCTCGGCATCAACATTCTTTTTCTTGGCTCTCAAATGCTTTTGCATGGTCCGAATATGCTTCAGATTTCTTAAAAGGATAACGATTAAAGTCCCTCTTAAGGCTAGTCCCAAAACCATGAAAAAACCTTGAACTCCCGACCAATCAGTGTCCAGGACAAATACTCCGATCGTATCCAAGGAATAAAAGCCGAGTCCGATATAATACCAAATCAATTTTCCTTTTCGCAATAAATAAGCACTTGCAAATATGAGAGCGAGCACCAAATAGTAAACCAGGAAAACTTCATTCAATAATACATCTGCTGAAAAAACATCGCTACCTATATACTCAAATAGAAAAGCCAACATCAAGGAGATATACAAAATGGTTAAAGAAAATATGATATAGAAAATGGTTGAAGCCCCTTTGATTCCGTCCGTCGCACTTTGAAATGAGTTTACTAAATACAGATTCCCTGACATGACTTCCCATCTCACAGGATTCTTAAAAAGACGTAAATAAAGATTTTCTCCCTTTTCTCCTTTGATGGAAATGCCTTTTAAGACCTCAGAAGGTCTTTCAATTTTATGAATTTCTTTACCATTATCGGAAATGTAAACCTCTTTGAATCCGCGGTTCCACTCAATATCAATTGCACGCTCACGGGTTTCATCAAAATAAAAAGACTTTTTAAAAAACTGACTCATACAGCAGGTTTTTGGTTTAAATATAACGCAAAGATAGGGAGAGAAATGAAAAACTAAAAATTAGATGTTCGAATCAAATTTCAATTTTCTCCTAATTCCTAATTCCTAATTCCTATTACCTATTACCCATTACCCATTACCCATTACCTAGAAATCTATACATCCAAAATCTCCGAATCTTTCTTCTTCGCCCATTCTAGTTTGTGTTTCTGAAATTCCACTGCATGTTTGAAAGCATTGATTAAGTAATAGGCAAAAACAATTCGGATGAGTAATAAGGCAAAGAGGATCATGCCAATATTGGTTTTGAGAAGAGCGCCAATAGGAAGGTCTGCGACAACAAAAGTGTAAACAAAAACATAAACAGTATCGATCAAATAAAGTGAGGTGCCGACATAGTACCAGAGTAGTTTGCCACGTTTGACCATGACTCCAGAAATATAAAATATGAAAACCAAGACCAATGAAATTAGTAATCCTGGCTCTAACAAGGCATCCCATCCAATGAGTCCAGCTCGGTACTGAGGTAAAAACTGAACCATCACAAATGTGAGCGTAGCCAAGAATACATAATAGAAAATCTGAGAAGTTCCTTTCACAACCTCCGCAGATCGATGGTAGGAATTGATTAAATAGCGATCTCCAAATACAACTTCCCATCTGGTGGGGTTTGTAAACAAACGAATGCGCAGATTCTCACCTTTCAAGGTTTTCAAGACGATTCCTTTTCTGAGTTGATTTTCATTTGTATGCTGATGAAGAAGTTCGTCATTGTCGTAAATATTCAATCGACCCAAGTCTTTCGTCCACTCGAGCTTAATTGTTCGACTCCTTTGCTCATCAAAATAAAAATCAGCTGATTCCATAAAGAATGTTTCTTGGACTAATTTAATGAAAGAATCGAATTTTGATCCAAAAAAAAGCCTCTTGCGAGGCTTCTTCATTATTGTTTGATTAATTTCTTTTGAAATTTATGTCGATCTATTTTAAAGGAAAGAATATACATGCCACTTTCAAGATGATCCAAAACAATTTGATTTTCAAGCTCTAATTGAACCTCTTTGACTAAAGAACCCCGCATGTCGAAGATTTGTAGTTCTCCTTTCTCTTCAGAATTGATAGTAAGTATATCCTGCACAGGGTTAGGATAAATTATTAAATTATTCTCTTTACTGACTTCTTCCATGTCCAGATATAATTCATCTGACTGATCAAATACTTTAACAGATCCCGTTATCGCCTTTTGTGTACAGAAAACAGACAAAGTAAAAGCGTAGATTCCCGTGAATGTGGAGTTAGCATAATAAGGAACTGTTATTGTTGTACTTGTTGAATTATAATAAGTAATGATCCAGTCAACGTAGATTGTATCTCCGATCTGATTAGTAGAGGAAATAGAAGATGAAAATATATTGGCATAATCTATTGAGCAATCTTGAATTGGTGTACCATTTAATGTGTCTGTGACCAAAGAATCCGGGAAAGTTGAGTTTGTAATTGTGTAATCCTGATCTACTATTAAGAATTGCTTAAAACCATAGTCGTTATTAGCATCCCATACTTCGACGAAATAGAATCCAGGACATAATCCGTCATTTATTTGATTAGATGTTGTGTCTGAATATAAATAAGTATAGGGAGGAGTTCCTCCTATCGGATTCGTTCTTACACGCCCGTCACAGTTTCCAGGAGTTGCATCATCAATATCCAGATGCAAATGAAAAGATGGTTCTGGATACTGCACACCAACTGTGAAGGTATCGAGCGTTACACAACCATTTCCTTCTTCGATACGAACGATATATGTCCCTGCACAAGCACTATCTAATGCATTATTCGTAGAGATGACATTTCCGAATTCATCTCTCCAATCATGTGTTATCGGATTTAAAGGATATAAGTCTGGATGGTGATACAAACTACCCGGGGTTACATTTCCATTGCATTCGCCCATATAGGTCTCATTTAGTATAACGAGTCCATAGTACATGTTCATCGCATCACACCAGTGCATAACATCCACAGCGTATGAATAGGTTCCCGTTGTATCTGTACAAATAAAATAATAGACACCAACACAAGCTAAATCCAAGGTTCCTTGACCGGTAGAAATGACAGTTGAAGAATCTGTGTCTAGCCACTGCATAAAGCTATAGTCTGTCTCATTTTGAACCCAAGCAGATCCTTGACATTGATTATCCATTGGGTATAAAAATTGGAAGTCCGGGATAATTTGAGCCGTAATACTTGAAAAGGAAATAATTGCAGTTAGGAAAAAGGCATGTATCAAGTTTCTCATTGTATTGAGGTTAAAAGTTTCATCAAAATTAATCAAAAAGCTTCACTTGAGAACCAAACGATTGTTAAATACTCATTTTTTAAGTTTTTGAAAACGTTAATTGATATAAAGCTAAAAGGGGTTTGCTGTCACCTACCTTCCTTTAACAACAAATGTTTTCGCTACGCGATCATGAAGGGCTCTTTTTTGATCATCACCCAAAATAAACCAGCAACCGATAAACAAAATGAAATATATTAAAGAGCGAACAATAGCGGCAATAAAATCAATTTTTTTACCATCTGCATCCACAATTTTTAAACCCAGAATGAGCTTTCCAATCGAACTAGACAATATAATCCAGGATAAGAGGAAATAAGCAAAAGGCACCAAAAGCTTTTCATTATTAAACTGAACGTGAAAACCATTATCCATATTAACCACTTCCTTGCCCCAAATCAACCAAGCCAAAAAAGTGAAAATAGCCGCATCAATAAGATAAGCAACCAAACGCTCCCCGAATCCGGCATAATTCATTGAATCCTTATTGTTTATATTGTCTAGTGTTTCTTCTTTCATGGTTTTAATTTATTCATTTTTTGGGATATTCAGGTTATAATTTCCTTTTGAATCGATCTTTGAATTTGGTCTTTTTCTTTATCAATATCAAATAACCATTTTTCATTATCACTTTGAATATGGAAATTCTATTTAGTTCATCAGGTGCATCAGTAGTTCTAGAATAACGGTAAATCGTTAATCTATTTTTTTGGATATTCCATAGACCATATTCTCCAAGTACCAACCTATCAAATTGAATGGAATCATTCACAATTTTAGCTGGATTAAAGACTATACTGTATTCAATTTCATTTGTTCCAAACCTCAAATTTTCAATTTCACTTTTATCTATTCCTCTTTTGTTTTTGCTATAAAAAAGAGTGTCCTTTCTTTTCACTGAATGAATCGAATGAATATTTGTGTTATACCATGAGGTGTTGATCAAGTCAGATTTTTTTATTTCTTGAGCGTACGAGTATGGTAGAATCAGAAATAAAAAGGTTAAAAGGAAATATTTCATTTAATACAAGGTTTAAGGATAGGATGTGCTTTTGTGAAGAATTGCATAAAGATTTGAATTAATTTTTTCTAATCAGTAAATTTAAAAGGATTCTAGGAGAAGATAAATCAACTTAGTCCCTAACCAACTCCTTCATATTATAAATAGTTCCCGCGTCTTCAATCGGTACGTTAGTCTTTAATTTAGATATCTCCGAGATCCGATTCATCTTTCTAGTGAATTTCATACCATCCTTGCCTTCAATGGAAACAGATAAAGTGATGCCCTTATCCTGTTCAATTAAATGAAATTTATAATCATGAGAATGTTGACGATTAAAGATGAAATGGCGGAACTGATAATAGTATTCATCATCATAAATAATTAAGAAATCATTCTCTCCGTAATCCGTTGCCAATCCCCAAGAGTTCTCATCTTTAAAAACAATCTCGTCCTGAAAAGTGCCATTAAACAAGTCTTCGTCGCTATTTCGATTGATCGAGTAAAGACCCTTTCTAACCACAATTTTCTTCGAGTCCAAATCTCCCTCAGCAGTAACTTCAATAGAATTATGAGAAAAAAGACCTAAATGCAATAAAGAATCTGCTACATAAATAGAAATAAGACCAAGCAAAAACAGACCTCCAAGTCCAATAAGTATTTTGTATCGAAGTTTCATTTTAAACGAGAACCAAGCAATTTTTCATCCTTCATTCTTCATTTTTCATCAAAAAAGCATCAACTGCCTGTCCATCCGATTCTGATTGACAAGAAACAAACACAAGTGCAAAAAGGCAGATCAAATAATTTTTCATTCTTAATTCTTCATTTTTCATCAAAAAAAGCCCTCCCAAAAAACATTGAAAGGGCTTTTTGCTAACTGGTTTGAGACTTAGTCATTCGCTTGCTTGACTACTTCCACCCATCCTCCGGGCTCCAATGCACTGATCGAATTATCGTACATCGCATCGGTCGACACCGAAGGCAGATAGAATTTTCCTAAGTAGGTTGCGTTTAACTGAATTCTATAGGTTCTTGTCTGGTTCACAGCTAAATTATAGTAAGTATACACGCGATCATCTCGAATGTCCTGATAGGTAAAACTACTCGAACTATAAGCCGATCTGAATCCGTCCATTCGCGTATTGTGAATCTCCCAACCAGATGGGAAAATCTGATTCAAGGCCATTTCTTTTAGATAACCTCTCAGACCTGTGTTTCTCACTGTAACTTCGGCCATGAAGTCGGTTCCTTGTTCAATCTTCGTATGATCGATTCGGTTTCCATCCATGTCTTTGTAAGTTACCGCAATACTCACATTCTCAGCTTTTCTCTTCTCCATTCCTTGCATTGGAATTCCCGTGGTCATCACTCGAATGAATAGGGGAGAATCACCTTTATTGACAACAACCAATTCTTTGTCTTTGTATTCCACATCGTAAGTCAACATAGGTTTCATGGTCTTCTTTGAAATGCGATCGCCTTTGCCAATCTTGTATTCGAAATACATAGTTTTTGCAGGCATGTGCTTTCCGAGGAATTTACCTAGTGCTAAGAGACAATACGAAGTTGTTTGTGTACTCATCCATCTTCTTGAGGATAGTTTTTCGGCAATTCTTCTCGCCACTGTGAATCCTTTTGCTTTATTATTCATCAAAGTCAAAGCTTCCAGAATCATGGCTTCATCTCGAATGGAGTTTCCAAAAGTGTAGGACAATTCCGTGTATTCTGGAACTGCTGTACCATATCCTTTCACTAATTGTCCGGCAATCTCGTACTGTCCAGCCAATTTGTATGCTGCAGCTAATCGCCATCTTGCAGTGATAGAAAGATCTCTCTTCTCTCTCAATCGGTTCATCGAAGCTAAATCCGATTTACCAGCAAGTGCTAAAGTGTACAATCTATAAGCTTGAGTCACATCATTGTATCTTCCTTTGTAATTCGTCGGAGCATACCAGGACTTCGCTTTTTTCTTCTGATATCTGATCCATCTCGACTTCAAGCTAGAAGGTACCTTATAACCTAACTTTTCAGCTTCCAATAAGAAGTGTCCAGCATAATTGGTTCCCCACTCACTCTCATAATTTCCTCCCGGCCAGTAAGAGAATCCTCCTGAGCTTGTTTGGAATAAATTGATTCTTGCAATTGCCGCATCTACATTTTGCTGAATCGAAATCTTGTAATCATTATTCAACTCCATCAATCGACTTAAATATAGTTGAGGGAATGCACCAGAAGTTGTTTGTTCTATACATCCGTGTGGATATCGAATCAAATACTTCAGACGTTTCTCCAAATTCAGAGGAGGGAAGGTCGACAATTCAAGTTTTGCCGAATTTGTTCCATCTATCCCGAAGTATTCCGGTGTTCCCGTCCAAGTATCTCCTGGTTGAACAACAACTTCCTGGACGTTCACCGTTTCTGGATTGGAAGGTCTCACCGCCAACTCCACATCGTAATGGGCTTTCTCGTTTCCGGACGATACATTAATTCGAACTTTTGCAACTCCAAGCTTCTCAGCTACTTTCAATCTGAAGTTAACTACTTTGTCGCCTTTCTTTGAGAAAGTCATATTCTTACTTGTTCCTTCTTTTGGCAGTAGCAAGTCATTTGCTGAAATGGTCACTTTTACATTTTTGATATAATCTTCCGTTGCAAATACATTTACCGGAAGATCCACTTCTTCTCCAGGTCCTAAGACTCTCGGTAAAGTTCCGAGAACCATTAAAGGAGCTTTTACAGGAACTGTTTTTTCAGCTTTACCATAAGCGTCGTTTTGTCCCGCAACAACCATCACGCGAACAGATCCAACATAATTCGGAATCTTGATTTCATGACTGTTTTCACCATTTCCATCATAATAGAAAGGTCCCACAAATCTCACCATCGGCTTAAAGCGATTCACTTTTGCTTGTTTTTTCTTAGCTCCTCCAGCATCACCACCAATAGCCAACATTTTATTGATTTGGGATCCGAAAGCTCCTAATACTTCATCGTATAAATCCCAAGTCTTCACACCTAAAGCCTCTTTCGCATAGAAGTGTTTCCATGGATCTGGAGTTTTGAAATTCGTCAAATCCAGCAAACCTTCATCTACAATTGCCAAGGTATAAGTCATCGGTCTTCCGCTTTCCTCGGATACGCGAACTCTTGTAGTGGTCTCGGGTTTCAACTCATCCGCCATCTTGATTTTTGGTTTCAAATGCGATTTTGGATTTTCTACCATGATCGGAACAACACCATACATTCGGATCGGCAAATCGTTCTCTGTTTCTGCATGTGGCTGAATCAATGAGACGTGAACATATGCATTCGGACTCATCTCATCAGTTGTTTGGAACTCTACTTTTGTTTCACCTTTCTTGGTGTCCACCCACATTTTCTTCAAAATCTTGGTTCCGTTTTCAATGGTAATCAAAGCTCTACCATTCGCTGAAGAAGGGATGGATAGTTTCACTTGTTCGTTAGTCAAATAAGCTTCTTTATCCGTAGAAAAAGCCAACATAGTGGAGTTCTCTGTATTCTTTCTATTGGATCTCGCCCAATAAGGCCAATCGATGTAGATGATTTTACCAGTAGTATGACCACTCTCCAAGTTTTTCACATAAACCAGGTATCTACCATATTCCGGACGGTTCACTCTTAAATTGAATTTCCCTTTTCCATTGGAAGTTCTTACTCGATCATTAAAGATTGGTGTTGTCGACGATCTAGAAATATAACTTTTGATATCACGATCGTAGCTATCCCACCACCATCTCCACTTCAATTTGAAGACTTTTACTTCACAATCTGTGCTTGTTGGTTTGCCATCTTCATCAACTGTTGCAATTTCTACAACATGATCTTGATCGGTTTCTAAGGTTCCACCATACATTTTACCTTTTGGAACTTTTACTCCAGCATATTCTTCAAAAGGGGAGTATTTGATCGAACTTCTGTCGATAGAAAAAGCACCACCTTCTTCGAATACTTTTGTTACAAAATTAGCTTTCAGCATTCCAGGTGCTGCCTTTGAAACATAGATTTTCGGATCAAATTGAGCAACTCCATATTGATCTAATCGATCGTTAAAAATAGTTTGTTGATCTGTTCTGAATCGCTTGATTGGATCGTCGAAAATAAATCCTTTGTATCCCTCAAAAGAGGTATAAGAAGAACTTACGGTCACGTCCACTTTTGCTTTTAGGTTCTTTGCTACGGCACCATGCAACCATTTAGCTTTTAGTTCCGCTTTTTTACCTGGTTTTTTCTTTAAGATTTTATCGGCAAATTCAAGATAGATTTTCAATCTGTTTGGTTTCACGGTCTCAATTTTCAAAGACTTGGTAAATGTTCTGTTTCCAATAGATACTTTCGCTCTGTAATTTCCTGTTGGAGCACCGTCATAAGTCGCTGTTCTGAAGTCATAGAAACCATTTAATCCATAAGTAGATACTTGTCTGTCAACTACTACACCTCTGGAATTAATTAACTCAAATTTTACCGGGTGATCTTTTGGAATGACATCCTCTTTATCTTCTAAAATGAAAGTCAGATACAAGGAGTCACCTGGTCTCCAAACACCTCTTTCAGCATAAATGAATCCTTTCACTCCTTTCTTCACTCTTGTACCAGAAACACTAAACTTCGATAAACTATTGGATTCTCCATCTCTTAATTTCAAGTAAGCTTTCTGATTTCCATTTTCAGCTACTAATACGAATGGCTTTTTCTTTAAATACATCATACACATTCCCTCTTCGTCAGTTTCGGTCTGACCCAGAAGTTGTTGCTGATAATCGTAAAACTTCACTTTTGCATTGGCGATAGGTTTCGTTGTATTTAAATCTGAAACAAAAACATGCATTTTCTTGTCTCCTCCAGCTTTAGCAATCAAACCAATGTCCGAGATCATTACATTTCTGGAAACTGTTTTATTTCTGTAGTAATAGTTTTTGCATGGGTTCTTTCGGTCATTGTAATCGTAATCACGGTAATAGTCATATCCATAATCATAATCGTAATAATAAGACGACCCCCAGTCTCTTTCTGTCCACTCTTGCTCGTCTTCACTTCCCATCACATTGATCAGATCATCATCATCTTCCGTTGAATTTGTGGTGCAGGAATACAAAGAGTATTTCTTTCTAGGAGATATCGATACACGATAAATGGCACCTGGTTCAATATTGATAATCGAACTAAGGTCAATCGCGAAATTGTTCCAGCTATTCAAATTCAAGTTTTTGTCTTCTAAGGAAAGCTTGGACTTGTAAATGGTTGTTCCGACTCTTTTTAATTGGTATTGCCCTTCTAGATTATTTACCTGTAAGAATTGAATGATATTGTCTTCATAAATTTTAGAAATGAAAACGTCAACTGCTTTCAGGTTTACGGCTTTGAATGGAACTTGCGCACCTTGGGAACTAGGGACGATCACTCCATTTCCAAGTAGTTCAACTTCTGGTTTGATGTCCTCAAATGTCACCTCAATCGCTTCTGAAGTTTTCAATTTAAATCCAGAGATATTTCTTAAAGAAGCTGTAATCTTCAAATCTCTGTCCCCCGTAATTCTTTTATCCGGATATACTAATAGTTTGTGTCCATCAATAATGGTATTGATCTTTCCACTTCCAAGAGAAACGATTCCGTTCAAGTCCTGTCCGTCGTCTAAAGGATCACTAAAAATCACGACCGCATGTTGCTCAGGTGCTTGAACCACTGAAATATCAACTATCTTGAAATCACCTAAAGCAGGAATATCAATTTCTTTAGATCCACTTAAATCGCCTTCAGAGGAATTTCCTTTCCATTCGATGATTACTTTAGATGCTACATTTTTTCTTTGAACGTTCTTGACAATGAATTTCTTTACTAATCCACCTGTAAAATCCCATTGAACTGGTAATTCTGCTCCATCTTGGAATGCGTGAACGATTTTCTTCAAACTAGTTGAGTCAATAATATCTGAAGACGCTAATCTTCCTTCAATGATTTGTCTTTCAGGACGATCATAAGAAGGCGTATTGATACCGTCTACATAAACATGAAAAGTTTGAGCCTTTACCTTAAAATTGAATTCAAAAACACTGAACTCAGCAGGAACTTCTTTAAGATCACCTAAATTGAAACTTGCTTTATACAGTTGTCCTGAGATCAATGCATCTTCTGGAATGAATTCGATTGTCGTGTTGTTTTTCCAATAAGCCTCACCCGGAACAGCAGGAGAGAATGCAAAGAGATCACCTGGAATTGGTTCGTCCAAATTTATCTCACCATCAAAAGGTTCTGCCAATCGAATTTGAATGGTTGACTGATTGGAAATCATCCCACCCGTAAAAGCGGAAATATAATTAGAGAAACCCGGGTCGATTTCTACAACTTCATTTTTCTTCTCCGTTGTTTTCTTACTCGAACAGGATTCAATGGATAATGCACTGAGTAGGATAGTAACAATGAGTAGTAAATTCAAACGTTTCATAGCGATCTGTATTATTTTATTAGTAAATCTGAGAGCAAATTATGTATTTATTTACTCAAAATGAATGGATTCCGTCAGTTTTTAAGGTATCAAATATTATTTGCAGAACTTGATTGATTATTTGAAAGCAGATCAAAAAAATCAATTTGGAAAATCAAAAAAAATGCAATCTCCCCTAAACCCTCTAAATTCCATCCCGATCGTTTTCATGAGTCATCGAAACCAAAAATCCAAAGTCCAAAGTCTAAAGTCTAAAATCCAGAGTCTGATATCTAGTATCTAGAGTCTAAAATCCAGCATCCAAACAAATTTTTCATTTTTCATTTTTAATTGTTCATTCATAACTACCTTTGCCACATGAGCGGAAGTTCAATCAATATAAAGAACAAGAAAGCCAAGTTTGAATATCATTTGGAAGATGAATACGTTGCTGGAATTCAGTTGACGGGTTCAGAGATCAAATCGATACGAAACAACAAAGCGAGCATTGCAGAAGCTTATTGTGTATTTGTAGAAGATGAATTGTTTATTCGAAATATGCATATAGCGGAATACGACAATGCTTCTTATTATAATCATAAGCCGCGGAGAGACCGAAAACTCTTGTTAAACCGGCAAGAGCTGAACAAATTATTTCGAAAAGTTCAGACAAAAGGAAACTCCATAGTGCCCACTCATTTATTTATCAATGATAAAGGTTTAGCCAAGTTGCGTATTTACCTAGCCAGTGGTAAAAAACTGCATGATAAAAGGCATGATTTGAAGCAAAAAGACGCTAAAAGAGAGATGGATAGGGCTATGAAAGTCAGGTGATATTTTGAATTCTGATTAAAATTCCGTATAATTGTAATTACAAATCAAAAAACTAATTGCGTATAGATATATTTCTACTCTTGAAAATTTAGATTAATTATTAACCAATAAAGGAGGGTAGATTATGGAATTCGCTAAACTTGATGATCAGCAATTAGTTAAGCATTATATTTCTGGAAACGAAGGGGCGTTTGAGGTTCTAATCTTAAGGCACAAAAATCGCATTTACAATTACATCTTCATGATGGTAAAGAGCGAGGCGTTAACTGAAGATATTTTTCAGGATGCTTTTATTAAAATTATTAAAACACTCAAAGGTGGTAGATACAATGAAGAAGGTAAATTTCTTCCATGGGTGATGAGAATTTGTCACAATTTGGTAATCGATCACTTTAGAAAGAATAAAAAGATGAGAATGATTTCAGAATCGTCCTCAAGAAACGAAGATTTCAACATTTTTGATATTCTCCCTTTGACGGATAAAAATGTAGAAGACGATATTGTTTTAGATGAGATATCGGAGCATTTAGAGTCTTTGGTAGCAATTCTGCCAGAGTCGCAAAGGAAAGTTGTTGAAATGAGAATCTATAAAGGAATGTCTTTTAAAGATATCGCAGAAGAAGAGGGAGTAAGTATTAATACAGCTCTTGGAAGAATGCGATATGCTCTGATCAATTTAAGAAAGATCATAGAGGAAAAAGACGTAACAATTATCGCGTAGTTAGTAGTAGTTTAGTTATAATCTTAAACCCGTTAGGTATTGTACTTAACGGGTTTTATTTTTTATATTTAGGCAACCGAACAAATTCAATTTCTTATTGTTTTAATTGTATGCTAAAAGTACAAAGGCTGAATATGGACAATTCATGGATGATCCATATTGAAAACGCTAAAATACTCGTAGATCCGTGGTTATTTGGGGTTGAGATAGATTATTTCCCTTGGTTCAATAAACAATGGCACAGAACGAAGCCTTTAGCTCCGGAAAAACTAGATCATTACGACTTCTGTTTAATCACCCAAAAGTATCCAGACCATTTTCATAAAGAGACTCTAA
>JAUICI010000275.1 GCA_030427935.1 Bacteroidia bacterium
GGGAGATTTATACCACAGAATGCCAAAGCCGGAAATTGGATCTGTAGGTTCCACATTTGCTGAAAGTGAAGTGAGACATGCAGATGCGTATTCTCATTTGCTTGAGATTCTTGGACTCAATGAAGAGTTCAGGCAATTGAAACGCAAACCAGCGATCATGAAACGTGTGAGCTATTTGGAGAACTCTCTTAAAAACTCAAAGAGTACTGATGACCAAGAATACGCTGAAAGTATCTTGCTATTCTCTCTTTTCATTGAGCATGTTTCCTTGTTCTCTCAATTCCTAATCATCATGGGATTCAACAAGTACAAGAATAAGCTGAAAGGGATTTCCAATGTGGTTGAAGCGACTTCCAAAGAAGAACAAATTCACGGAGATTTTGGAATTGATTTGATTAAAATCCTAAAAGATGAGCACCCAGAGTGGTTCACGGAAGATTATTACAATACGATCAAGGAAATGTGTTTGAAAGCATATGAAGCTGAATGTGAGCTTTTAGACTGGATTTTCGAGGATGGAGAATTGGATTTCTTACCGAAGAACACCATCGTGGAATTCATCAAAAACAGATTCAATAATTCTCTTGAAAGCATCGGTATCGAGAAAATTTTTGAAATCGACGAAGAAGAAGTATTAAAAACTCAATGGTTTGACGATGAAATTACAGGAACAAAACACGGTGATTTCTTCGTGAAAAGATCCATTAACTATAGTAAAAGAACTCAAAGTATAACAGGCGACGACTTATTTTAAAAAGAATTATGAGCAATACATTAAATCAAAATAAAACTGAAAACTGGAGTCAAGAGGTTTTAGATGCGAGACAAAAATCTCTTGAACAAATCAATAAAAACAATGATGGCGGATTCGAATGGCTGAATGCGGAAAGTAGACAATTTTTGGATGCTGGATATCTTTCAGGTGGACAATCTGCAGAGGAACGAATTTGGGAGATTGCTCAAACTGCCGAAGGAATTCTTCAACAAACGGGTTTTGCAGATAAGTTTTACCACTATATGTCACGTGGTTTCTATTCTTTAGCATCGCCTGTATGGTCAAATTTCGGTAAAGAAAGAGGCTTGCCTATCAGCTGCTTTGGTTCGCATATCAGTGATGATGTAGGAAATATTCTGTACACACAGTCAGAAGTTGGAATGATGTCGAAACTAGGAGGTGGAACTTCTGGATATTTCGGTAAAATCAGACATAGAGGAGCTCCGATTAAAAACAACGGAGAAGCTTCTGGAGCGGTACACATCATGAGACTTTTTGAATCCATGGTGGATGTTGTAAGTCAAGGTTCGGTTAGAAGAGGTCGTTTTTCTCCTTATTTACCAATCGAACATCCAGACATTCTTGAATTTTTGGAAATTGGAACTGAAGGAAACCCTATTCAGGAGTTGACTCACGGAGTTACCGTGACTAACGAGTGGATGCAATCCATGATCGATGGGGATCGCGATAAAAGAAATATCTGGGCAAAAGTATTGCAAAGTAGAGGTGAAATGGGTTACCCTTACATCTTCTTTACAGACAATGCGAATAACGGAGCAGCAGATGTTTATAGAGACAAAAACAAGAAGATCTACGCAAGTAATCTATGTACGGAAATCATGCTTCCTTCCAATGATGATTGGTCTTTCGTTTGCTGTTTATCAAGCTTAAATGTATTGAAATACGATGAATGGAAAGATACAGATGCCGTTCAGACCATGGTGTATTTCTTGGATGCGATCATTAGTGAGTTCATCGAGAAATTGGAGTCCTACAAAACGTCGGCTGACTTAGAAGATCAGCAAACTTTCCTTTTCATGGAGCGTGCCTATAATTTCGCAAAGGAAAACAGAGCACTTGGAATGGGTGTTTTAGGATGGCATTCACTGCTTCAATCAAAAAGATTGGCCTTCAATAGCCAAGAAGCTTATAATCTGAATTCTGAAATCTTTAGAACGATTCAAGAAAGAGCTTACAAAGCCTCAGAAAGTTTAGCTGAAAGATTTGGTGAGCCTGAAATCTTGAAAGGATATGGTAGAAGAAATACCACTTTGATGGCAGTTGCACCAACAACTTCATCCGCATTTATCTTAGGGCAAGTTTCTCAAGGAATTGAGCCTATTTGGTCGAATATTTATGTAAAGGACATCGCTAAGATCAAAACAACTGTAAAAAACCGCTTCCTTGTTGAATTATTACAGGAAAAAGGAAAAGATACACCAGAAGTTTGGAGAGATATTCTGAAACATGATGGTTCGGTTCAACACTTGGACTTCCTAACTGAAGAAGAAAAAGAGGTGTTCAAAACCTATTCAGAAATTGATCAAATGGACATCATTTATCAAGCGGCGAATAGACAAAATTATATTGATCAAGGTCAGTCAGTAAACATCATCGTACATCCTGACATGCCGGTAAAAGAGATCAATAAAATTCATATCTCTGCCTGGGAATTAGGGTTGAAATCCTTGTATTACCAGCACAGCATGAATGCCGCACAGAAATTCAAACAAAAGAAAGAATGCGCTTCCTGTGAAGGTTAAAACATTCTAAATTCAATAAAACTGAAAGCCGACTTGAGTAATTGAGTCGGCTTTTTTCGTTATTTTTAGGCTAAACAAACTTAAACTACAAATTATGAAATCAG
>JAUICI010000098.1 GCA_030427935.1 Bacteroidia bacterium
TCCTTTGTCTTTCATCAATCTTTCATCTTAAAGATGGTACAAAAAGTACTATTTCCAAATTTAAAATGATGAAATTCATATTTTTTAAATTCGTCAAAATCATGAGGGTGCCAACGGTAATTCACGATGAAATAATCACTTGAATAAGGATCTCTAATTTGAAAACGGGCTCTTTCACTTTCGTGCATGATCTTTAAATTATCTTGCCCGATTAAATGATCAAATGAGATGGTGATTTGATCTGTATTATCATGTTTTAGAATATACTTCAAAGCCCAATAGTAGGAAACACCCCAATAGTCCATTTCCCATGTTTTACGAATATATTCTTCTTCGGTTTGATTTACGGCATAATTGAAATAGACATGTTGAAGAGGGTACATTCTTATGGAGTGGAAGAGAAGTAAAACAAAGGAAAATCCAATTACTCCAAATGAAATCTTTTGCAATCGAATATTTTGAATTTTTGAAAGACCAAAGATGAGAACAAGTATAAAGGAAGGGTAGATAAAGTACAATTGACGCCACTGATCATATAAGACCGACTCCAAATAGATAACCATGAAAATCGAGCCTGAAAAGACGCCGAAAATCATTAAATAATTTCGATTTGGGGTGTTTTTAATAAAATCCAATGGGTTTTTTACAAAGCAGAATAAAAGTGTCAGAATCCCTAAGAATCCGAAAATCAGAAAAATGATGGGATTGGTTAATAAAAACCAAACTGGGAAAAAATACCAAGGTGTGTTCTGGGTAAGAATATATTCTCCGTTGATCAAAGTGGTAATTTCCAACCTGAATTTGGACATGTTTTCAAATGAAGTTATAAATCGATGCATGGGATCCTCCCATAAATAGGGCCAACTGATATAAGTGAGAAGAAGGGTGAAGAGTAAAAACAATCCAAAAAATTGAAGGTTTTTCAATACTTTTTTCTCGAAAAACATGTCGAATAGGAACAGGATAAAAATAAAAATGGGTACCATGATCCCCATGATTCGAATTCCAATCAAAAGTCCTGTGGCTATCCCCAAATAAATAAAGTTCAAATAGGTTTTACTCTTAAAGGCTTTTGCTGCTAAATAGAAGACGATGATAAAGAGTGACAAAAAAGGAAGGTCCTTGGAATTGTAAAAGGAATGCATGTATATAATGGGGTGCAGGACCAACATGAGAAAACCAATTACGGCTAGAGATTTCCTGGAATACAAGAGCATTATAAGTTTATAAAAACATAGGGCCGCAAAAAGAAATAGTAAATGCGTCATGAAATGCCGCATCAGGAAAATGTCTCTAAAATCTTCTAGTCCAAATGCTTTTTCAATAAATATTAGTGGTAGCTCCCAGGCCGCACCATAGTCCTTATCTTTCCATTCCAAAAGAAAGTCATTGTCCTCAAAGGCATATTCGTAGTTTATTTTTCCGGTGATTCTTTGGGTATTCTCATCCCATGATACTCCATAATTTTGGTAAGTGAAACAGGCCACAAATAAAAAAAAGAAGAATAAGAATTTACCTGGATTTTGCTTTGTCCAGTTGATTATAAAAAGGTAAGAGGTTTTCATAGTATTTGAATTCAACTTACTGACTATTTTTTTACTATTCTTGCGGTTGCAAAGCCATTAATAGTTTGAATATTTATCAGGTAGACTCCAGGTGATAGTTCGCTAAGGTCTAAGGAATTTGTCTTCTGAAATTCTTTGATTTTTTTGCCTTCCAAAGAGTAAACGTCAACTTTTAAAATTTCGCACCCTGTTTCTATGGTTATTGAGTTAAAAAACGGGTTGGGAAAGACTTTAATAAAGTTATTTTCAGTTTGGGGTATAATTTCTTCGTGATTCAGGATAAAACTATCTGTGAGCTCTGCAAAAGATATTCCGTGAAAACTACCAACGATCAATTTATTGCTACTACTTTCATAATAGAATGAATAAGGATTAGAGGCTGCTCCTGAGATCATGTTTGGTGGGAACGAGACTAATAAATTATCATCCCAATTAAATCTATCAATTCCTGGTCCATTATAGCCGACAAGGAAAATATCATTTATTAGAAGAGCCTGAGTTGGCATTCGCCATTGAGTTTGAAAGTTGTTTAATAAAATATCAGTCCCACTATTTCCTCCATTTGTGCTAATGAAATAGTGATTCTCAAACCAATTTGAATTTATTTCTATATCATATCCAATTGCCAAGGTATCATTAGATTTAAAGAAGGTTAAAACATTTTCTTCAATTGGATTCTGTAAATATAACTGCCAGTTTATGTCTAATGAATCATAATAATACAGCCCTTGATCAGTCCCAATAAAAATTGTGTCGTCATAAATCTCAATAATATTTGAATAGAGATTTGAAGGAAAAGATGCATCGATGACCCAATTCAAATCAGTCAATTTCTTTTTGTAAACAAAGTCACCTGTTGAGGCAATAAGAAGTGAGTCTTTGAAAAGTATAGAATTAACGGTTATGCCATCCAGATCATTAATTGAATGCGTCAAAGATTGACCTAAATCATTGGAGTAATAGATTCCATTTGAAGTAGCAAAAACGGAATAATTTAAGTTGTAATCAGAATCAAAAATAGTATGATATTTTAGTTCATTATCCATGGCTTGCCAGGTTTTTGCTGTGTCATAGGAATAATATATACCGTTACCAGCCTTATTTGCAAACATAACTGAATCATGCATGTTCAGATGAGAGACTTTTGTACTTCTTAGTCCATAGTCTCTTAGATGAACAGAGTTAGTTGAGGTATCCAAAATTGCTAAAGTCCGACCAAACAAAAACACAAGTTCACCGGCCGATTTTAAACGTCTCAGTCCATAAATATTAGTGTCCGTTGTAATCCAATTTTGATTTTGGTTTTTATAACTTATTTGATATTGAAAATTATTAATATGATTTGTTATGAATACGTTATTCTGAGTTGTTGCCATTTCAGTCGTATAATGCAAAGAGTCAAGCTCTTCGGTCCAAACGGAATCTCCAATAGTTAAGTAGTATAATTCTAAATCATGTAGAGAATTCGTTGGTCCAATCAAAGCATAGATCCGATCATTTGTCGATTTTATTTGTTGCACTCTAAAACCGTTATTGGTGTATACTGAATCAATTCCGTTGTTATAATTTCTAAAACTGATTCCATCATTTTCGCTCACAAACATTCCACTTCTACTAGAAAATGCAAACAAGTAATTGTTTTTACTATGAAAGGATATGTTTCCTGAAGTGCCGTTTTGCCCTGGTAAAGAAGGGAGAGAAGTATGAATTAAATTCCAATTAATTCCATCATCTGAACTTCTGTAAATATTATTGTCCGAATCCCTCGCAAATAAATAACCATTATGTTTTTCAACTGAGGAACCAGCAAAATTTGAAGGGCAATTCATTAAGGTTTCCGTGAAAATGGCGTGAGAACTATCTGATTTGACCAAATAAAACTCGTTTAAATCATTGTTCTTAATAAAGTATACCAGCCCATCAAAAACATACTTACCTGGCAAATAAACTGGTTCTTCCCAAATCGTGTCCCAAATCAATCCTGAATCAACTGATTTGTAAAGGGAGCCATCACCGTAGCAAAAAATTACCGAATCACTATCTGATTCAATAAAATTGAGGCTAGACCGATAAGTGGCTTCGTTCCAACTATAAACGCCTTGGCCCTCAGACCAAAAGGGTAGAAACAAAATAATAATTAGTAGTTTTCTCATAAGGTAGATTTTAGATTAAAATTAATTTTTCAAACTCAACCCAATGCGTTTTCGATCCTTATCTAGCGTTACAATCTTCACTTCTAAATGCTGATCAAGAGTCAAATAATCGGCGGGGTCTTCAACATATTCATCCGCTATTTGAGACTTATGGATTAGGCCATTTTCCTTAATTCCTATATTTACAAACGCACCAAAATTGGTAACGTTGGTAACAATACCCGGAATTTTCATACCTACTTCCAAATCATCAATGGATTTAAGTGATTTTGAGAATTCTAGAACTTTTACCTTATTTCTTGGATCACGACCTGGTTTTTTCAATTCATTTAGAATATCTACAATGGTGAAACCACCAAATTGAACAAATTCAGAGGGATTAATAGAGTTCAATAATTCATCATTTCCAATTAATTCTTCAATCTTTACCTTTTTAATTTTGGCGATCTCATTGACTAACTTGTAGCTTTCTGGATGCACAGAAGAATTATCCAACGGATTTTCACCTTCTCGAATTCTCAAAAATCCAGCACATTGTTCGAATGCTTTGTCACCCATTCTTGGAATTTCCTTTAATTCCTTTCGAGACTTGATTCCTTTATTTTCCTTTCTGAATTTTACGATATTCTCTGCCAACTGAGGTCCCAATCCTGAAACATATTCAAGCAAGTAGGGTGAAGCCGTATTTACATCAACCCCAACTGAATTTACAGCCGAGATTACCACGGCATCTAAGGATTCTTTTAATTTCTTTTGATCCACATCATGTTGATATTGACCAACTCCAATGGATTTTGGATCGATTTTTACTAGTTCAGATAATGGATCCATTAATCTTCTACCAATGGAAACTGCACCTCGGACAGTAACATCATAGTCTGGAAATTCTTTTCTGGCGATGGGTGAGGCCGAATAGATAGACGCCCCATCTTCACGAACTACAAAAACCAAAACGTCTGACTTGAATCGAATGCGTTTTACAAAAGATTCGGTTTCTCTGCTTGCAGTTCCATCTCCAATTGCAATGGCTTCTATTTTATAGGTTTCCACTAACTGAGCGATTTTTGAAGAAGCCTTCCCGGTATCTTTTTGCGGTGGATGTGGGTAAATGGTCACATTGGTCAAAAGCTTTCCTCTTTCATCCAGACAGACTACTTTACATCCGGTTCGATAGCCTGGATCAATGGCCAAAATCTTCTTATTACCCAGCGGAGGAGCAAGCAATAGCTGTTTCAAGTTTTTGGAGAAAACTTCAATGGCTTGTTCATCAGATTGTTCTTTTAAAATCTTCTTGATATCATTCTCCAAAGAAGGTTGTATCAATCGTTTCCAAGCTTCGGCACAAACCTCTTCCATGATCATGGAAGATAAAGCGGTTCCTTTAACAACAGATCGCTTAATAGTTTCGACGATATTATCAGAATCACCAGATATTTTTACTTTCAGAAATCCTTCCTTCTCCCCACGAATCATTGCCAAATATCTGTGGGAAGGGACTCGAGAAACAGCTTCATCCCAATCAAAATAGTCGCGGTATTTCTCCCTGGCTTCCATTGCTTTTGAATCTAATTCCTTCTTGCTTTTAACCTGAGAAGAAGAAATACGACCATATTTCAATAGTTGATTTCTTAATTTTTGACGGATGTAGGCATTTTCATTAATCCATTCTGCAATAATGTCTTTGGCTCCTTCAATAGCTTCATCAGTAGACTTGACTTCAGAATTCAAGAATGCTTGAGCTCGATTATCCACATTGTTTTCATGCTGTTTGTAGATGATTCGTGCCAATCCTTCAAGACCTTTCGCTTTTGCTTTTTCCCCTTTCGTTTGTTTTTTCTTCTTGTAGGGTAAATAGATGTCTTCCAAGTCTTGAGCATCCCAGCAATTTTCAATTTTGGTTTTCAAATCATCAGAAAGCTTGTTTTGTTCTTGAATTGCTTTCAGAATGGTTGTTTTTCGAGACTGAATTTCATCGTACTTGTCAGCATGTTTTTTAACAGCTTCCACCTCGGTTTCATCCATGCCTCCTGACATCTCTTTTCTATATCTTGAGATAAAGGGAACCGTGGAACCTTCTGAAAATAATTTCAATACATTTTCAACGTGTTTGATTTCCTTTTGTAAAAACTGATTAACGTATGCTGATTTGATCATTATAGTCTGACTTTTGCTCCAAATATATTTTATTTTTTTTCACTTCAAACCCACGTGAAACAAAGTTTTCAGAATAATTTTCACATTTTTTGTAACATTTTAGTACCGTTTACTTATAATATTAAACACACACAGGGATAAACACGGAAATTAGTCGTCGATTAGATCGGCGGCTTTTTCTTTTTTCACCCGCCGAAGTTTTAACGAAGGTGGGTTTCTTTTTCTGAAGTTAAAAGTGTTTGCCATTGAATTGAACCCACCCATTCAGATACCGAAACCATAGTGATTAATTGTCCAAAGGTCAAAAAGTCCAAGAATCCAAAAATCCATTTAGAATCATTTCCCTTCGACAAGTAAAACCAAATCCGAATGCTTCAAGAGTCGATCAATGCAGCTCAGGGACCTAGCATAGAAAATGTCTCCTAGGCCAAAATGAATATCAAAGTGAATAAGCTTATTTCGAAATTTGGCCATTTCTAGTATCCGAATTGCTTCTAGCTAAAAATCTATTTGTCCAATAATCCAAATCCCGATAGTTATCCCTTAAACTTGTGATATCTTTATTTGATTGTTAAATCAGAAAGAACCAACCATTGAATGGAGAACCAAGCGATAGTTACAGTTGTAAGGACCTATGTTCCGATTTTGGCTCTGTTCAGTGCTTAAACTGCCTTAGATAGAAGTTGAGTTTCCGCCCCAATATCAGGGATACAAGGAGTTGAAGCAAGGTTGGCTCTTTCCAAAAATAATTAGGTATGAAATATACTAGTTTTATTGGAATTGATGTTTCCAAACTTACTTTGGATATCGCTATTTTAAAATCGAATCAAACAACCAACCACTATCAAATTAAAAATGATAAAGAATCGATTCAAGATTTTTTTGAGGATTATTTAGTCGAAACTGATTCCTGTCTGTTTTGTCTTGAAGCAACGGGTGTTTATGGAGTTCATCTACTAAACTTCACCTCTAAAAGAGAAATTGACACCTGGGTGGTTAACCCTGTCCACATTAAGCGATCTGTAGGAATGGTTAGAGGAAAGAGTGATCAAATCGATGCTATAAGAATAGCTCAGTTTGCCAAAAAGAACTTAGATCAAGTACGCCTATACCAGCCGCAGAGAGAAGTTATTAAACAGTTAAGAGCTCTAGCCAGATCTCGAGAGCAACTTGTTAAGGCAAGAACTCAACTCAAGCAAACTTTAACAGAAAGTAAGTATGAAGATATTTGTGTTGTAGAGTTAAAACGAAAAGCAGTCGAAGGCTCAATTTTAGCTCTGAATAAGGATATTAAAACTATTGAAGAAGATATTCAAAAGTTAATTAAAACAGATGAAAAATTAAGTAATATATACCAAATTGCTTGTTCTGTTATAGGAATTGGCCCAATTACAGCTGTTGAGATAATCTTAACTACAAATGAGTTCAAAACTATAAATGACGCCAAAAAATTTGCATGTCATTCAGGAGTAGCACCATTCCCAAACTCCTCTGGAACATCCCTGAGAGGTAAAAATAGAGTATCCCAAATGGCGAATAAAAAAATGAAAAAATTACTTCACCTCGCTGCATTAAGTTCTATTAGGTATCACAACGATCTACGAGTTTATTTCGATCGAAAAGTTGCCGAAGGAAAACATAAAATGTCCGTTCTAAACGCCATTAGAAATAAAATTCTCAATAGATTATTTGCTTGTATCAAACAGAATAGAAAATATCAAATTAATTTGCCTTTGTCATAGAAATCGGGATACGAATTGGCCATTCTACATTCGTAAATCTAAATTCCAAATTCACTTCACTTGCTTCACAATCGACTTATCTCTTAACCAAAGCGGAAATAACAGGACGATCCCAATCTTTCTATTTTTATTGATGGAGTAGATTTTCTTTGGTTTTTTCGCTATTAGACCTTTAAAGATAAGTCGAGCGACTTTTGAAGGTGGGGCCATTTTCCCAACATCATTTTGAGCAATTTTCAGAAACTTATCGTATTCCTTTTCATAATTCGAATCCGATTTTGGGTTCTGGAGTTTTTGCATGCCGTGGATTAAATCGGTATTCATGGCTCCTGGTCGGATGATGATCAAATCAACTCCATGAATAGCTAATTCTTGTCGCATGGATGTGCTGAATGCCTCCAGTGCAATTTTGGTATTCGGGTAGGGCATGAATAAAACCGGAAGCTTGACACTAACACTACTGATTTGAACAACACGCCCTTTACTGGCAATCAAATGATCCAGGAAAACACTGGTACACAATAAAGGTCCGTACAAGTTTACTTTTAAGGACTTATCCAACAATTCTTGACTCGATTCTGAGATTGGAAAAAGATCAAAAATCCCCGCATTATTGATTAAGTATTTGACTTGAATATGCTGACTTTCCAAAGTGCTTTTCAGGCTTTTAATCTGCGATTCTTCTCGAACATCTAAAGCATAGTTGAGGACATTTTTTTCTTTAAATGTAGGTTGATTTAGATCTGTGGCAATGATAAAGTCGATGTCTAAACTCTGAGCCATGTCTACACATGCGGCTCCTAGTCCGCCAGATGCACCGGTAATTAGAATCGCCTTTTTATTCATCCTCTTCAATTTTAAATCGGGTTCTTTCTTGGTCTTCGTTTCTGTAGAAATAGCAAAGCCACATTAAGAAATCAATATTTTCCACAGTGGGTTTTGCAATTTCAATTTCCATTACCGCATAGTTGTCGTCTCGTTGATACCGATAATACAGACTGTCTTTTTCATAATCAATCTGAGCATGATGAATCAGCCAATTATTCGAGTATTGATCCGTTTCTTCATCGAAAAATTCCAATCCTTGGAGTTTGTATTCGGCGAAGGTAATCTGACGAAAATCGTTGGAAGATCCAAAATGAACTCGAATGGTTTCCCTTCTCAAAACGGAATCTTCATCATAATTGAGTTCATGAAATTCACGCCAGGCGTGTAAACTGTCTTTTGATAATTGCACCCGATAACGAAGCGTTTCGAATTCATCGTAGGTATGAAAAAATGCCAAATTATGGGGGTAGTCACAGGCCTGCGGATCAACATAATTCAGGTAGAGTAGGGTAGTGTCCTCAAATTCTTCTACCTGTGCCTTGACCGATACAAAACAAATAATCGAAATAAATGGAATGACAAATTTCATGTCAACAAGGTCGTGAAAAAATAGACATAAAAAAAGAGGAGGAACAGCTTCGCTAAACTGTTCCTCCTCCCCTGTGTGTTATGAAAAGATCTTATATGAGGTTCTCAAACTCTTTTAGTTTGATCTCGAGTTCTTTTTTTAATTCGGAATCAATTATTCCGTTTTCGTCGGCAAAGTTATCATGAAAACTTGGAAGTGCAATGCCTTTAACCGTATTTTTATTTCCATGCGCATAATTGCCATAAGCATGAGCCAAAACACCGGACCCACCTCGACCACCTGGAGAAGTTGAAACTAGTAACAAGGGTTTTTCCTGCCATACATTCCCTCCAGCTCTGGAAGCCCAGTCATAGACATTTTTATAAGCAACAGAAAAAGATCCATTGTGTTCCGCAAAAGAAATCACGATCCCGTCAGCCTCTTCTATCAGTTTTCTGAAATCATGTGCTTTTTCTGGGATGCCGTTTGCATTTTCTTTATCGATACCATACAATGGCATTTCATAATCATTCAGATCGATTAAATTAAGTTCAGAGTTAGAAACAGACTCTGCAACATATTTTGCAAATCGTTTATTGATTGAGTTTTTACTATTGCTAGCTCCAAATGCGAGTATCTTTTTCATGACATTAACGAAATTTGTTTAAACAAATATAAGTAAACTAATTGAACTTCTCCAAATAAAACTGAATACATTTCCTGAATTGAAAGTTTTGTTCCACTTTTTCGACCTAATAATCAAACAAAAATGAACTTTCTTTTAGTTAAGATGTTTATTAGATACAAAAAGATTTTTCTTTTACTAGGTTAGGTTGATAGAGTTATCCACTCTTAAAAAAGGTTATCATGCACTGTTTAAGCCTCGATCAACGGATCGGGGCTTTTCTTTTGTACATTGCTTATTTCGACTATTTTTGTTATCCCATTGATATTGAATAAAATGAGTCGACTTTTAGTTTTTCTTGCTGCTACTATTCCTTTGGTCCTTTTTTCTCAGAATTGGAACTCCACTTGTGATGATTTCATCAATGAGTTTAATAGTGGCGAGTATGACAAGTCCATCGAAACTGGAAATCGTTGCTTATTGATTTTGGCAGATGAAGATGGGAAAGACACTTCCTATTGCAATGTTTTATACTATCTGGAATATGCACACTATTACACCGAATCTTACGAAGAAGCGGTGAAACTGGCGAAAGAAGAGGTTGCCATTCGAAAAGAGATTCAAGGCGATACCAACTTAAATTATATCACGGCATGTTACAATTATTCGGTGTTTAGTACTTATACCAAAGACTATCGAACGGCGATTCATTACATGCAGCTTGTTCTCAATTATTATAAAAAAGAATATGGTGAAGAAAGTGAGTATACCTTGCAGATTGCCAATCAATACGCCAATATTTTACAATTAGCTGGAAGTATAGATTTGGCCAGAAGGGTTTATGAGAAAAGCTATGCGATTGTAAAATCTAAATACACCATTGCAGATAGCACCTTTCAAGCAATGACCAATACGGTTTCGGCCTTCTATTATACCAATAAACTCTATGATTTATGTGAACCCTTTTTTACGGATGCTCTGGCATATCAGGAAAAAGCAGTTGGAAAGAATAGTGAGACTTATATTCTGACATTAAAAAACACAGGTGAGTTTTATGCAAATGCCGGAATGCTGGAAAAGGCAGATAAGATTTTCGATGAACAATTAGAGGTTTCGGCCGAATTCTATGGCACAAAGAGTGAAGCTTATTTGCTTACTGTAAACGCTATAGGGGAACTTTGTCTGAATGCCGGAATGCTGAAAAAGGCAGAACAAGTCTTTACCGAACAATTGGAAGTTTCCGCAAAATTCTATGGGAAAAATTCAGCCGATTATGCGACTTCATTAAACAATTTGGCCGTTGCGCTTGAGAATCAGGATAAACTGGAAGAAGCGGATGAACTGTATCAGCAAGCTTTAAAACTGAAAGCAAAAGTATTCAAGAAGGAAAGTAGTTTTTATGCCTTGACGCTATTGAATTATGGTATTTTGAAGTATCGAATGGGGCAGTACGAAGAGTCTGAAAAAATGCTTACTGAAACGATGGAGATTTATGAGAAGGTTTTATCAGAAAATAGCTCCGAATACATAAGGGCGACCTCTCAAATTGCTTTGGTTTGGCAAAATTATGGAGAATTGGAGAAAGCAAGCCAAATCTTGAAGAAATCGATGGAGGTTAGCAAAAAGAATTTTGGAGAAGAGAATATCGAATATGCTGCTTTAATGGAAATTCTAGGCAATGTATTAGTTGATCAAGGCAAGTTTAAAGAAGGGGAGGAATGGATTCAGAAGGCTGTATCTATTCGGGAAAACATTCAAGGGAAAGAACATCCAGATTACTTAACGACTTTAACCAAGTTGGCTCGGATTATGTCGTATTCAGGAAACTATAAAGTTGCTGAAAATCTGCTCAAGAATGTATTGGATATCCGACTGAATAAATTAGATAATGAGAATTTGGACGTGGCTTCCACTTATTCCGAATTGGCGAATGTTATGTATGGTCTTGGAAATGTTTCCGAAGCGAGAAAGTACCATGAATTCACATTGTTGGAGGCTAAGAAAGTAGTCGGTGACATGCATCCGGATTATATGGTTTTCCTTTCGAACGCCGGTGTATTTTATCTTGAAATCGGAGAGATAAATCAAGCTTTGAACTTATTTGATGAAGCGCTGCAAAAAGGAAAGTTAGCTTATGGTGATCATGCTTATGAATTGCATTATGTCTATAGCAATATCGGAAATGTTTATTTGAAAAGCGGGGATTTTAAATCTGCTGAATCAGCCTTCAGTAAAAGTCTGAAAATTTTGGAAAATTCTGTTGGGAAAGAGCATCCAGATTATGCTTCCACCCTCAACAGTATGGGCGTACTTTATTATCAGCTTGGAAATTATAAAAAGGCCGAAAAATACTATGCCGAATCCCTGCCGATTTACAAAAAAGTCTACGGAAAAGAACATCCCGAATATGCCACAATCTGCAATAACATTGGCTCCCTCTATATGCAGATGGGAGGAAATACCACGAATCCAGCCGATCAAAAGCTCTATTGGGATCAGGCCGAAGTTTTCATGAAGAAAGTCTTGTCCATTGATTCAACTACAATTGGATTGGAACATCCAGATTTTGCGATTCACTTGAATAATTTGGCTGAGTTGGCCCGAAATCGAAATGATGCGGATAAAGCTGAAGAATACTATTTGAAAACCATAGCATTGGAGGAGAAATTATATGGAAGTGACAATATAAATGCCGTATCGACCTTAAATAATTTGGCTTTGCTCTATTTAGGTAAAATGGATTTGGAAAAAGCGGAGGAATATGCGCGAAAAGCAATTGAAGTGGATTCTAAATTATTTGGAGAAGACCGTATTATTATTCCGAAAGCCTGGTCTACAATAGCTTATATCGAACAACAAAAAGGAAATTACGATGAGGCCCAACAATGGCATGAAAAAATATTGAAAAAAGAGTTTGAGATTGTAGAGAAGAATTTCTCCTTCCTTTCTGAAGAGGAAAAAGGTCAATTCATTGAGGATTTTACTTGGTTGCGAAATAATTATTTTCAGTTTTTAAGAGAATCCAAGCGTTCCAATTCAAATTCTGCCGAACTGGCTTATGCAGTCTCTGTATTCGAAAAAGGATTGCTTCTGAGATCTACTCAGGAAATGAAGCGACAAGTAGCAAACTCAGGAAACAAAGACCTTATTGCTAAGTACGAGCATTGGTTGGGCTTAAAACAAGAATTGGCGAAAGCTTATGTGGAACCCAATCAAGATAAATCCATGATCGCACAATTAGAGGAAAGATGTGATGGATTGGAGAAGGAGTTGGTTTCCGCGACAAACGTAAAATTGGATCGCCAAAATTTCGAAGCTAAGAAAGTCCAGGATCAGCTAAAAGAGAATCAGGTAGCCATAGAATTCATCGAATACCAACCTAGTTTTTACGCTGGATCCCAAGAGAAATTCTATTCAGCAGTGGTTGTGCCGAATGAAGGTCCTTTGCATTATATAGAATTGTTTGAAGCTTCAGAATTGGAGAAAGAAATCGGTAAAGTTGGGATGAATAATGTGACTTACATCAAATCAGTTTATGGGGATGGTGAGGTTGTAAATAGAGCTTTATACGAAATCATTTGGAAGCCTATGGACTCCATTTTGGAAAAAGGACAAGAGTTGTTTTATTCTCCAAGTGGAATGCTCAATAAGATTTCTTTTGCAGCGGTTTTTAGCTTAGAGCATAATGATTATTTATCGGGTGTATTTACACTCAATCAGCTCAATTCCACAGACTTCATCCCTTCATCAACTGAAAAAGAGCTAAGAAAAAACTGGGAAGTTACCTTGTTTGGAGGGGCGAAATACAGTTCAAAGGAAACCGAAAATGAGGTATGGAAATACTTAGCGGGAACATTAAGGGAAACCCATAATATTGGTCATTTACTAGATGAGGCCAACTTCAAGGTTCGAGAACAATTGGAATTCAATGCCACAGAAGAAAACCTAAAAGCCTGTGATGGGAATCAGGCACCTCGAATTCTGCATATAGCCACGCACGGATTCTTCTACCCCGATCCGATGGAATTGGCTTTGGTAACAGAAACCGAAACAGATGACGTGAACTTTAGAGGAGGCTCTCGAGGTCATGAAGCCTTTGTGAAAAACATCAACCCGCTCATGCGGTCTGGACTTGTTTTGTCAGGAGCCAACAATGTTTGGAATGAAAAGAAAGATACACTCGAATTCGAAGATCAAATGAATGCGGAGGACGGTGTGATCACAGCTTTTGAGATTTCAGCTCTTGATTTGTCTAAAACCGAATTGGCGGTTCTTTCTGCTTGTGAAACAGGTTTGGGAGATATCAAAGGGAGTGAAGGGGTTTATGGTTTGCAAAGAGCCTTCA
>JAUICI010000099.1 GCA_030427935.1 Bacteroidia bacterium
GTAAAAGTTTTAGTCTATCAGACTAAGCCAGAAAAATGTCGCGATTTGTAAAAGGTTAAAACACGAGGTTAAAGGCTATTTAGTTGATAGTGATTAAAGTATGAAGCCAATTTGCAAAAAAAAAACGAATAAATCCAAAATTTTTGGGTGGAAATTTTTCAACAATTCAAGAGCTTTTTATACCAGGAAAGCGAATCAAGCAGAAGGAACAATACGCTTTTTCGAATTCCTTTTCCTCGAAGCCAAATTAATCATCAATACACCACCAATGATGAGTAGCATCGAAAAAACTTGTATCCAATTCACATCTTCTCCGTCTGCAAGCCCCCAAATTAAAGCAACGATGGGAATTAAATAGGTCACCGAACTAGCGAATAATGCCGACGACATTTGGATCATTCGGTTGAATAAAATAACCGCTATGGAAGTTCCAATAATTCCTAAAATCAGAATATAAACAAGTCCTATTTGGTATTCTTTATTCCATTCAAAACTAGAATCTGGAAAAATCGATACTAAAATAATGGCAGATGGAATCAAAACAAGAAAGAATGCCAAGGATGTTAATTTGATCGGCGGGATATGGGTTAAATATCTTTTAATTGTATTCAAACTTGTAGCATAACATAAAGTGGCAAAAAGAACTGCAAGTACATAAGAAATGGAAGAACTAAAATCCAAATTGGCTCCTATTCCTAACAAGCCAAACAATCCAAAAGTACTCACACCGATTCCTACAATATGCCAAATGGTGACTTGCATTTTGAAAAACAAAACGCCCAGAATAATAGTGAATATGGGTGTTGTACTATTCAAAACTCCTACTAAAGAATGATTCAAAGCCGTTTCGGCATAAGTAAACATGAAAGCGGGCAGGAAATTTCCGCAAAGCCCAACAATAAGCAAAGGAAAGAAATTCTGTCTATTGATAATCTTTAGAGATCTAAGTGCAATCGGACTCAAAAACAAAGAGGCAAAGAATATTCGAAAGGCTGCTACCTGATTAGAAGTGTATAATTGACTTCCATCTGGTCCAAACATGCCTTTATTCATCAAAATAAAGGAACTCCCCCAAATAATTGCAAGAATGATCAGTAATATCCACGAAAGCAGTTTGTCTCCCATTTTAGTTTGATTGCCGCGAAGGTCAGATTATTAATTAAAAATTAAAAGTGAAAAATTAAAAATGATTGTATCGGGTAGCGATGCACCGCTCCTCCATTCAACCCCCTTTACCACTCCACCATCTTCGAGAAAACAACATTTTTTAACACAAATACCTTGGATTAAGTTCGTTTAAACAATAAATTTGTGGCGCAAATTAAAATTGATCAAGATGAAGCACTTGTTTATTATCGCCCTAAGCTCATTGGTATTGTTCTCTTGTGGAGGCGGAGAAGAAAAATCTGACGAAACTGAAAAGAACAAAGAAAAAGCTGCTCAGACAGAAACTACAGAAAAAAAGGAAATCGTTGCGAATGCAGAAACTACGATCCAGATTGATGGAATGGTTTGTGAGCATGCTTGTGTTTCTTCGGTAAAGAAGAATATTCTTGCCATGGAAGGAGTAACTGGAATTGAAATTGATTTTGAAAAAGATCGAAAAGTAAATTCATGTAAGGTGATGTTTGATGATAAAATGCTTTCGCAACAAGATTTCATCAATAAAATCAACGAAATTAATGATGGAGCTTATAAAGTTGTAGAAGGTGAAGAAGCACCAATCAAAGTTGAGGAGAAGACCATGAAGAAATCTGAAACTAAGGAGGAAGTTGAAATCTCTTCTATCTTCAAGTTGGGAAGATCTTCAAGTTTCAATGTTTCTACTTCTGATGTTACAGAATCCTTTTTCTCTTTTTCTTCTTTCTTCGATTTTTTTACTTTCGGATTTTAAGATAAAGCAGGTTAAAATATTGAAGAGCCTCTCCATTTTGGAGGGGCTTTTTTTATCTCAATACGGTTATATGACCATACCTTTCATGTGGAATTAAAGCTAGATCCACATATTTCAATTGGAAAACATATACACCGTCAGGCACCTTTTGACCTTTGTATTTTCCGTCCCATTGATCTCCGTAGGTGTCAGATTCATAAATCAATTTACCTAATCGATTGAAAATTCTAAATTCAAATGACTGTACATCCAAAATGATTGGGGACAAATAGTCATTTTTCCCGTCTCCATTCGGAGTAAATGCATTGGGAATTAGAATGGTTTGTTCGGGTTCCACATAAATTTGAGTCCAAGCCGTATCTGTACATCCATTCTGATTAAAAGCTACTACAAATGGAAAATGATCCCCTGACTCAATAAATCCATGGACATAAGGAGAAGTCGTTGAAATATTGGTATCCACATGAATTTCAAATGAAGAATGATTGAAACAATCTTCAGTAAACTCAACATAGGGATCGTATGGATTCACGGTATATCGATCGGCATCGATTCCTGCTATCGGACTTGGGAATACTTCAACATAATTCGGTTTGACTAAAGTTAAGGTATCCACACAGCCACTATCCGTCCAAATAGTTAAACTCACATCATAGGATCCTGGATTCGCATATACGGTAGTTGGGTTGGCATCTGTACTATTAAACCCATTACCAAAATCCCAGAAGTAATTGATCGGAGTTGTAGCAAAACTTGAATCTAAAAAATTAGCTGTATATGGTGCACACAGCAAACTGTCATCCAAATAAAAACCAATAGTCGGTTCCTGATAAACTAAAACCGTATCATGAATCGTCGCAACACACTGTTCTTTTGTAGCAGTAAAAACAATCGGAATATATCCGGAAGTATCGAAGACAACCCCTGTTACCATGCTATCAGTAGAGAAGTTGATATTAGCGTAAGGACCAAAATCCCAAGTATAGGTTGTCGAATCGTTTATATCGCCAAATGCAAGAAAGTCAAAATTGTTATTGGTGATACACTGTGGTCCATTATTACTGATATTGATGTCGAAATTCTCAAAGACAATGAACTCCTGTGTTGTGGTATCTGAACATGACAAACCTGGATTCAAGATTAGTGTTACCGTATAAACTCCCTCTGCTGGAAAAGTAAAACTTGGATTCACCAAATTACTAGTGTCCGATAACGTTCCGGCAACTCCAAAATCCCAATGATAACTGGTCGTGATAGAATTGGCAAAACTTTCATTTTGAAAATCAATGGTGAGCCCTTGACAAACCGAAATAAAACCGGGAAGGTCAACTTGTGGAGTAATAGCTGCATCCAATTGTACTTCACAATTCGTAACACGAAATAAAAAATCTCGTCGGTTTGTACTGATCAAAACCCCATTTCGATATTCACTTACACATATTCCAACTGCATACAAGCCTAATTGTTGGGGTGTTGCGGTTAATAAGCCCGTAACTGGATCAATTTGCATGTTTGCACCAGCTCCTAACGGAAGGGCACTATTATAAGCAGCTTCATAATCTACAAAATCATAGGGTGGATTAGAAGCTGGATTGGGTTGTGGATCGTTTTGATCTCCTCCTTGATAGGGAGCACAAATTTCATAAACCAAAGAATCACCATCCGGGTCTGTAGCAGAATGATCAAAAATCAATTCTTCATTCGCACACAATACCAATGGAGGGTAATTATCAAATCTAGGACTAGAATTACAACTAATTCCTGAATTCGTCCCGGGTACAAAGGCTGTTAGTGTTAGTCCTTGCGCTTCTGGATTGACCAAATTTGTAACGTTTGCACCTCTACAACATCTCTGATATGCCAAAGTATATCCATTCGCGTTTGGGGGTAAGGTAATTACAGCCTCGTATACGCCTTTTTCTGTGCAAATATTGGAGGGAGGAGTTACACAAGGATTATTAAAAATAACAGGCAAATTGGTAATTACAGGGCTGAAAATACTTTGTTCCAAACCAACTTCTCTGATGTTGGTGAGCCCATCATAAACAAAAAGAAGAAGCGGATTGTCAAACTGAGCTCCTGTTGAATTACAATCTCTGTAAATTTCAATGGTTACCCGATATTCATTATTTCCTAGGCATTCATAGCTTATTTCCCCTCCAACAATGTGTGCCGAAAAGGAAAAATTAAACCAAAAAATGGTCGATATGAATACAAGTAGTTGCCTCAAACCGGTTTTAAATTCTGTAAGTACCTACTATATATACCTTTATTTCTAGAAAAGGTTGTCTAGCAGACCACCTAAAATTACTGTATATCAAATATTTTACCAAAAAAAGAATCTGATGATGGGATTATATTGAGTCAAATGAAATACTTTTGTACTAAAATGTGAGGATTGGGAAAGTTTTTTACGAAACTTGTTATTGTCAACATCGTTCTGATTTATCTGGTCATTATTGCAGGTAGCGTTGTCAGAACATCTGGTTCCGGAATGGGTTGTCCGGACTGGCCTAAATGTTTTGATTGCTGGATTCCGCCAACTGATATTTCACAACTTCCAGAGAACTATAAAGAAATCTATTCAAAGAAAAGGGAGGAAAAAATTGAAAAATTCTCCAAACTCCTTGTTTCTCTGGGAATGGAAGAAACAGCGGAAGAATTGAAAAATGACCCGGATATTCTAAAAGAAGAAGATTTCAATGCCCGTAAAACATGGACTGAATACATCAACAGATTGGCGGGCTTTCTGGCTGGTAATGGTGTTTTACTGATGTTCTTGATTGCACTTGTAAAAATCAGGAAAAGAAAAGACTTGTTTTGGCTGTCTTTTGCAACTTTGGTTTTGCTTGTTTACACTGCCTGGCTTGGTTCTGTAGTGGTGGCGACCAATCTTGTTCCTTGGGTCATAACCGCCCATATGTTCCCGGCTTTTGCCATTGTCGGACTCTTGATTATTATTTATTATCGAACAAAAGGAATTCCAATCAAATACCACGGTAAGGCTGTTAAATGGCTTTCCGTTGTTTTTCTGATTCTAACCATGGTTCAGGTGTACCTAGGAACTCGTGTGAGACAAAATATTGATACCTTATCTTCTTCGGATATTATCCGAGCTGCTTGGGTGGATAATTTGGATATGGAATTTTATCTTCATCGGTCTTTTTCTTGGGTAATTTTAATCCTAATCGGAGTCAGTTGGTATTATTTCAAAAAACTTAAGTTTCATCTTAAAGACTTAATCATTCTTTCCGTTTTAATCGGAATTGAGATTGTCACTGGTATTTTAATGGCTTATTTGGATGTACCTGCTTTTAGTCAGCCTATGCACTTATTGATGTCCACTTTAATTTTTGGGCAATTACTTAGAATCTATTTATTTACCAGTTCGAAACAACAGACTGTTCAATAATGAAAACACGCTATATTGATTTAATCGATCAAACTTTCTACTTCCCTCAAGAAGAATTCAAACTAAAAGGGGATCAGCTTGAATTTCACGGAATCGATCTAATGGATTTGGTTGAAAAATATGGGACCCCTTTAAAGTTTGTGTATCTACCCAAGATTTCAGACAATATCAAGAGGGTGAAGAATTGGTTTCAAGAAGCTATGATCAAACTAAATTATCAAGGTAAATATGAGTATTGTTATTGCACAAAAAGCTCTCATTTCTCCTTTGTGGTGGATCAAGTTCTTAAAAATGATGTGAATTTAGAGACTTCATCTTCTTATGATATTGACATCATCAAGCATCTACATGCAAATGGCAAATATCCGTTGGATAAATTCATCGTTTGCAATGGTTATAAAACCGATGACTATCTGGCCAAGATTGCAGAACTTATTGAAATGGGTTTTGAAAATTGCATGCCTATCATTGACAATTACAAGGAAATTGATGCCATTCTTGAAAGAACCAACAAAAAATTTAAGATCGGAATTCGAATTGCTTCAGAGGAAGAACCAAAATTCAATTTTTATACCAGTCGATTAGGTATTCGCTATAAAAATATTGTTCCCTACTACGAAAAAGTAATCAAGAACCACCCCAATGTTGAAGTTAACATGCTTCACTTTTTCATCAATACAGGGATCACCGATACTGCTTATTATTGGAATGAATTAACCAAATGTCTGCGAGTTTATTGCGAATTGAAACAAGTTTGCCCAGAGCTTACTTCCTTAAATATTGGAGGAGGTTTTCCAATTAAAAACTCTCTAGGTTTTGAGTTCGACTATTACTACATGATTGAAGAAATTCTGACTCAGGTAAGAACCGTTTGTCAAGAATACAATATAGAAGAACCCAATATTTTTACGGAATTTGGTTCTTTCACAGTAGGTGAATCCGGTGGTGCCATCTATAAAATTCTGGATCAGAAACAGCAAAATGATCGAGAGAAGTGGAATATGATTGATTCTTCTTTCATGACGAATTTACCAGATAGCTGGAGTATTCAAAAGAAATTCATCATGCTTCCCATTAATCGTTGGACGGATAATTATGAGCGTGTACTATTAGGTGGATTAACTTGTGATTCGGATGATTATTACAATTCTGAACAACATACCAACGCCATTTATCTGCCGAAATTTAAACAAGATAAGCCTTTATATATTGGTTTCTTCAATACGGGTGCCTACCAAGAAACAGTAGGTGGATTTGGAGGTTTACAGCATTGCCTTATTCCTGCTCCGAAAATGGTGCTTATCGATAAAGATGAGAATGGGAAAATTAAGAGTCAGGTATTCTCAGAAAAACAAAGCCCAGAGAACTTCATGAAGCTTCTGGGCTATTAATGCTTTATTTTAGTATCTGTTTTATTTGATATCTACAATCTCGATATCAAAAATAAGAACTGCTTTCGGTGGAATTTGTGGTGGTCTTCCTCCAACTCCATAGGCCAACCAAAACGGAATGATTAAAGTGGCTTTTCCGCCTTTACCTAGCATTAAGGATCCTTCTTCAAATCCTGGAATCATTCTTCTTTGTCCTACCGGAAATGCAATTGGTTGATTTCGATCATAAGAAGAATCAAATTTCTTTCCGTCTTTGAAAGTTCCTGTATAATGAGCAGAAACAGTATTCCCAGCCTTTGGTTTATCGCCTTCTCCTTCTTCCGTAATGATATACGCCAATCCCGATTCTGTTCTGGCTGCTGAAGGATATTTCGTATTTACGAATTCCCAAAACTCTCTTTTGTTTGCTTCCTCCTGCTTCTTTTTAGCTTCTTGCATGGCCGTGATATTCTCTGTAAAAGCTTTGTTTGCATCCCATTTCTTCGCTTCTTTACCTACACGGATGATTTCAATAGACATTTCATCTCCCTGTGCAACGGAATCCACTACTTCTTGACCTTTAATCACATGTCCAAAAACACTGTGCTTAAAATTCAACCAAGGTGTTGCTTTATGGGTAATAAAGAATTGAGATCCATTTGTTCCTGGTCCAGCATTAGCCATGGATAAAATTCCAGGCCCCGTGTGCAATAAAGTAGAATCAAATTCATCTGGGAATTTATATCCTGGTCCACCAGAACCATTTCCAGCAGGGTCACCTCCCTGAATCATGAAATCTTTAATCACCCGATGAAATTTCAAGCCATTAAAATAGGGTTTGTCGTATTTCTTTCCATTGTAATCCATTGTACCTTCTGCAAGCGCAACAAAGTTCCCAACGGTCATTGGTGTTTTTTTGTATTCCAATACCAGGAGAATCTCTCCTTTTGGAGTGGTTACTTTTGCATAAATTCCATCTTCTTTTTGTGCGGACAAACTTAATCCAACAAACAAGATTCCGATTAACAGTAAATTCTTCATATTTCTAAATATTATTTGTGATGCTATATATCAATCAAAAATGTGACCAATATTACAAAAGATAATCATCAATTGCCGTATTTTTGCCTAAAACAATGTTAAAATCAAAACTTATTGTAGTATGAAATATTTATTGATCTTATCTTTTGCATTACTTGGATTTACTAATGTTTCCTGTGGTGGTGAAGAAGAAAATAAAGGTGGCGGAAAGGCTGAAGATATCGAAGCGAAAGACATGGCCAAAGTATTGGACAAGGAAGGGATTATTATCCTAGATGTTAGAACGCCAGGTGAAACTGCCCAAGGAATGATTCCGGGAGCGATTGAAATTGATTTCAATGGTGGGAATTTTGAAAAGGAAATTGAAGGGCTAGATAAAAACAAGCCTGTTTACATCTATTGTGCTTCAGGTGGAAGATCCAAAAAAGCACAAGGCTTAATGTCCAAAGCTGGTTTTAAAGAAACTTACAATTTGTTAGGAGGATTTGGAGCTTGGTCAAGAGCTGGACTACCAACAAAATAAAAGGAATAACATGAAAAAGGGAACAAAGCTTTACAGCATCTTTCGAAACCGTTGTCCGGTTTGTCATGAAGGGCGTCCATTTAAAAACGGAGTTTACAGTCCGGGTTTTGCCAAAATGGAGGAAACTTGTGAATGTTGCGGACATAAATATGAAATCGAAACTGGGTATTGGTATGGCGCAATGTATGTAAGTTATGCCTTAACGGTTGCAATTATGGTTTCTATGATTGTTGCAACATATGTCTTAATCCCGAATCCAAGTGCGGGTGCTTATATCGCAGCAGTGATTCTTGGAGTCATCTTTTTCATACCTGTGACCTTTAGAGGAAGTCGTCTTATTTGGATGAATATCTTCTCTAAATATAAAGGAAGTCAAAGCGCAAAAGCGTAGTTGTTATAGTTTAAGTACATGAAGCCTCTATTCTAATTTGATGGAATAGGGGCTTTTTATTTGATGACGGTAAGGTGACCCCATAATTCTTGGGGAATTTTCTGGAGATCTGTATATTTTAATTGATACACATAGACACCATCTTGAACGGTTTCACCCTTATACGCACAATCCCAAACCCCATTCGGATCTTCTGTTTCAAAAATGACCAGACCCGCTCTATTAAATATTCGAAATTCCAGATTATTTAAATCCAATAAATTTAATCTGAACTGATCATTTTTACCATCCCCATTTGGAGTAACGCCCGTTGGAATGAATATGGTTTCCTCTCCAGACATTTCAATCTGAATGGAAGCGGTATCTGAGCAACCAAAATCATTCATGGCTACAATAAATGGGTATTGAATACCCGAATTGACAAAAGCATGCGGATAAGGATCTACATAGGCCGTTTGCCCTTCCACATGGAATTCGAAGCTGGTATAATTCACCGATTGATTGTAAAATTCTACAAGCGGATCATAGGCATCAACAAACTGTCGGTTGGCATCAATACCGGCAGTTGGACTTGGAAAAACTTCTAAATAATTGGTATAAGTTATTTCGGCAGTGTCTCCACAACCATTATTCGCTATGCCATATAGAGTAATGTCATAGACTCCTGGTATATCAAATAGATGAATGGGGTCTGATAAATTTGAAAACGTACCATTTCCAAAATCCCAATAATATTGAATGGAATCTGAAGAAGTACTCAAATTGGAAAATTGGACTTCATAAGGTGCGCAAGCCAATTCATCTGGCTTGGTAAAAGCCAAATTGATTTGAGAAGCGTCTACAATTAGTATCGTATCGACTAAGGTATCTGAACAATAATTATCCGTATAATACATGACCACAGAAATGCTACCTGCTGCTGCATATTGAACACCATTAACAGTAGAAGTGATTGCACTTGAAATGGAGGCATTCGGTCCAAAGTCCCAAAAATAATTTGCGGAATCATTTGGGGATCCTAAAACTTCAAAATCAAAACTATTGTTGTCAAAACATTGAATGGAATCTGAATGGATTGTCAAATCTGGTTTTTCATAAACTATAAATTGTCCAGTAGCCGTGTCTGCACATTGCAAACCCGGATTTAGAATCAGACTAACTTCGTAAATTCCACTTTCAGGGTAAGTAAAAATGGGCTCAATTTGAGATGAGGTATCGCTTTGGATTCCATCAACACCAAAATCCCACAAATAGGTTCCAAAGTCACTGTAATTACCAAAATCGATCGTTAATCCTTGGCAATAATCTGTGAAACTGCTACTAAATTCTTGTGGCTCAATGTCTGCATTATAGGATAAGGATAAGCAAGCTCTGACGATAAAGAAAAAGTCGCGAATAGAAGTACCAATAAGTACACCATTCCTGTATTCCGAAACCTTTAAACCAAACTGAAACATCCCCTGCTGATTTGGGGTCATGGATAATAATCCTGTTTCAGCATTCAAACTAGTTTGTGCCATCGCTCCTAAGGGGTTTTGAGCGTCGTATCCAAATGCCCAGTTTACGGAGGAATAAGGTGGTGGTAAATTAGGGTCATAGGTGCCCGTAAAAGGATCTACCAATTCATAAACTAAAGAATCTCCATCCGGGTCGATTGCGGATAAATCAAAATCAATCGGTTGGTTAACGCACAGAAAAATCTCTGGCTCAGGTCCGATGATTGGACTTGTATTCGAAGTTACTCCACTTGTGATACTTGGAATAGAAGTAAAGATCGTCAGACCTTCATTTAGACCATTGGCTAAATTCGTAATGCTCCCTGTTCTACAACACCGAGTATAACTAATCAAATATCCTCCAATGGTTGGCGGCAAAGTAAGCACTTTCTCATAAGTCAGCAAACGATAGCAAGAACCATTTGGGGCGGAGTCGCATGCTGTTGAACTAATAAGATTGAGATCTTCAACACTAACAAGATCAAAAAATTCGGATGCATTAACTGGAGTACCCGCGGTGAGATCGAAAATATTAACCTCAGCAGGGTCTTCATAGGGATTTAGGGAAACATCACAATCTCGGTATACTTTAAAACTGACTTTATATTGATCTCCACCCAGAGCCTCATAAAACATCTCACCTCCTAGAATATGTGTTCCGAAGACAAAATTGACTTGAAGTATCAAGAAGAATATAAAGACTCTTTTCAATCGCACTTAGTATAAACCGTTTTGGATAGGATAAGTTTACAAAAGAGACGTTGAAAAATCAAAAGGGATTCCTTTAAATGACTGAAGTGTTTAGAATATTGATTGGAGGGCACAAAAAAAGGGCAGTTACTGAGTAACGGCCCTTTTTAAAGTTTTAAAAAAGATGTGACTAGTGAGCCTCTTCTTTTTTATCTTCTTTTTTGTCTTTCTTGTCATCTTTCTTCTCTTCACCACCACAAGCAACGATAGATAAAGAAAGTGCAGCTACTGCTAAGATTGAAAATACTTTTTTCATCGTAATAAATTTTAAGTTTTAATAATCGACCCGAAGATATAAATAATTTTTAAATCCGGTAGTTACAAACAAAAAAATCCGGTCTCAGACCGGATTTCTTTATATTTTGAAATTCTAAAATTTCTTAGTGATCTCCGTGATCTCCACCGTCAGTGTGATCTCCACCATTTGCTTCGTCAGCAAGAGTATCACCTTCGTTTACTGCTGGCTCAACTGGCTCAACCGGCTCAGCTGGTTCAGCTGGCTTATCGTCTTCAGCTTTCTTTTCTGTGTTCTCTTTCTTCTTTTTCTTGTCATCTTTCTTCTCTTCACCACCACAAGCAACGATAGACAAAGAAAGTGCAGCTACTGCTAAAATTGAAAATACTTTTTTCATTTTTCTTTGATTTTAATATTAATACTTTAATTCGCGAGTAACGAACTTACGACAATCAATTGGTTTCATCAAATAAAATGACAGTTAGGGACTTTTATTTTAGTGAATAGGAATATTTCTTTAGTAAAATTCCGGGGAAGCGAAAAACTTTAGATAAATTTGATGGTTCATAAGATAGAATTATTAACCAAAATAAATTATTAATTATGGCTTTTGAATTACCGAGTTTGCCATATGCGCACGATGCATTGGAACCTCATATTGATACACAAACAATGGAAATCCACCATGGTAAGCACCATGCGGGGTATACAACTAAGCTGAACGCTGCTATTGAAGGAACTGATTTAGCAAATGCTTCAATTGAAGAAATCCTTAAAAACGGGAAAGATAATCCTGCAGTTAGAAATAACGGAGGTGGATATTACAATCACTGTCTATTTTGGGAAATTATGTCCCCGAATGGTGGTGGTGAACCATCAGGAGAACTTGCAGATGCGATAAACGCGGCTTGCGGTTCTTTCGACAAGTTCAAAGAAGAATTTTCTGCAGCTGCTGCAACTAGATTTGGTTCTGGTTGGGCTTGGTTGTGTGTGCACCCAGGAGGAAAAGTAGAAGTTTGTTCTACTGCAAACCAAGACAATCCAATTATGGATGAAGGATGTGGTGGAACTCCAATCCTAGGACTTGATGTTTGGGAACATGCTTATTACTTAAAGTACCAAAACAGAAGACCAGATTATATCAATGCATTTTTTAATGTGATTAACTGGGATGAAGTTTCAAAAAGATATGCTGCTGGGAAATAAATCCAGACAGATGAAAAATAGTAAAAGGGATGCATTGATTTGTGTCCCTTTTTTTGTTCTAGGTGCTACGTTCTAAGTTCTAAGCGCGAACAACTGCATCATTGTCCTTAGGATTCTTGAATTGAGCAGTCGAAGGGTAAACGCGGAGTCGCAGAGGCGTTCGTTCCTCACTTTTCGCAGAGTACGCATGAGTGGTGTTCTGTGTTTAAGGAATTCTACAAGGAACTAACGACTTGACTACTCTACCGTCACCGACTTTGCTAAGTTTCTTGGCTGATCCACATTACATCCTCTCATCACGGCAATATGATATGACAATAATTGAAGTGGAATTGTGGCCAAGAGTGGCACTAGATTCTCATCCGTATCTGGAACTTCGATAAAATGATCAGACATTTCTTTCACTTGCGTATCGCCTTCTGTGATAATTGAAATAATCTTTCCTTTTCTGGCTTTAACTTCCTGGATATTTGAAACTACCTTTTCATAGCTTGTTCCTTTTGTCGCAATTACAAAAACAGGCATGTTTTCATCGATCAATGCGATGGGTCCATGTTTCATTTCAGCTGCAGGATAGCCTTCAGCGTGGATATAGGAAATCTCTTTAAGCTTTAATGCGCCTTCCAATGCTACCGGAAAGGTAATCCCTCTTCCCAAATACAAGGCATTTTCCGCATCTTTATATACTTCAGAAATGAATTGGATTTTTTCATTTTGCTCCAATATCTGGCTTACTTTATCTGGAATGGATTCCAATTCATTTAGTAAAGCTCGGTATTGTGATTCAGGTAAAGTACCTTTTCTTTTGGCTATTCTCAATGCCATTAAGGTAAGTACCGTTACCTGCGCCGTGAATGCTTTTGTCGAAGCTACTCCGATTTCAGGTCCTGCATGCGTATAAGATCCCGCGTCTGTTATTCTGGAAGTAGAAGAACCTACGACATTACAAATTCCTAAAATTGTAGCTCCTTTCTTTTTTGCCAATTCAAGAGCTGCTAACGTGTCTGCAGTTTCTCCAGATTGCGAAATTGCGATCACGATATCTCCTTCATTGATAATTGGATTTCGATATCTAAATTCACTTGCATATTCCACTTCAACTGGAATTCGTGCAAGATCTTCAAATAAATATTCTCCAACCAAACAAGCGTGCCAGCTTGTTCCACAGGCAACCATGATAATCCGGTTGGCATTTTTAATTTTGGTTTCGTAATCTGTTATTCCTCCAAGACTCACCAATCCTTCAGAAGCATTTAATCTTCCTCTGAAACAATCATATATCGATCTTGGTTGCTCATGAATTTCTTTCAACATGAAATGCTCATAACCTCCTTTTTCAAGAGCTTCCAAGTGCAATTCCAATTCTTGAACGTAAGGTGTGATTTCTCTTTTGCTGATGTCAATGATCTTTAGATCTTCTCCTCTTTCAACGATCGCAATTTCTTCATCATCCAGATACACCACTTCTTTCGTGTATTCAACGATAGGAGTAGCATCAGAAGCCAAAAAGAACTCATCTTTTCCGATTCCCACTACAAGCGGAGAACTTTTTCTAGCAGCAATCAATCGATTCGGATTATCCTTGGAAATTACCACAATAGCGTAAGCACCATGAACAGAGTTTAAAGCGATTCTAACTGCTTCA
>JAUICI010000100.1 GCA_030427935.1 Bacteroidia bacterium
GTAACGGGAGGAACAGCGCCTTACAATTTTAACTGGAGTAATACTGATAACACAGAAGATATAATTAATGTAAGTGCAGGTAATTATACAGTTACAATTACTGATGACAACAATTGTGTGTTTATCGGAACTGAAACGGTAACTGAGCCAGCTGAACTAGTTGGTGTTGTTACAGTATCTGATTTAACTTGTTATGGAGACACTGATGGAGCTGCTGAAGTAAATGTATCAGGAGGTACTGCACCTTATACTTATGATTGGAATACTTTTGAAACTACTCAGGAGATCACAGGATTAATAGGTGGAGATTATACAGTCACAGTTACCGATCAAGGAGGTTGCTGGGATACTTTAACGGTAAGCTTAACTGGAACACTTGATTTAGGTGAGAATGATACTTACAAAGTGGCTGTTTATCCAAACCCAGCCCAAGACATATTCTCAATTGATTATCAATTTGTAGAAGGTAATGAGATTGTATTCGAAATCAAGAATACGCTCGGACAGGTGATTGAAGATAGAACGGTTCAAGGATTACAAGGAACTGTTGATTTCGACGCTTCAAAATGGGAGAATGGAGTTTACTTCATCAAAATCCAAGTTGGCGCTCACCAAGTCGTTAAACGAATTGTAATCTCACAGAATTAAAAAAGAATCATTTTAGATATTTAGACCCTGACAGGCTCGTCCTCGTCAGGGTTTTTTGATTTGTATAAATTTGCTTTAATGTCAAAAAAACCAAGCCAATTTCCCCTTTACCTCGGCTTATATTTGAAGTATGAAAAATTTGGCCGTCGTTTTTTTGATTTTCTTTCCCTTTTTGGCAACAAGCCAAATTGTGAGCACATTGTTATCCAATCCTAATGTATCAATCACGGATGCTATCATAATGGATTCATCTGGGAATATTTACGGAAGCGACTACAGCGGTGATGCGATTTATAAAATTGATCCAAATGGAAATGCGACCACATTTGCTAGTGGATTGGATGCACCTAATGGATTAGCATTTGTAAGCAATGGGAACTTATATGTCTGCGACAATACAGGAAATGCAATCTATATTCTCGATAGTCAAGGCAATTTTCTAGATACAATTCAAATTAGCAATCCTTCAGGAATCATTAAAATGCCAACTAGTGATTCACTTTGGTTGACAACCTATAATCCGAGTGCTTTGTATAAATTGGCTCCGGATAACTCTCTAACTCAAGTCCATGTGGGTGGAGTGTTAAATGGTCCTGTCGGCTTTTGTTACGACAATAATAACGATCTATTTGTCGGTAATTTCAATAATCGAGCAGTTTACAAAGTATACGATGATACATTGATCTTTTGGATTCAAATACCTTCCGGTGGAATTGGTTCTTCTTTGGGTTTTATTACTTATGCACAAGGCGGAATTTGGGGAACAACTTTTGGATCGAACAAAATCTATAAAGTTAGCTCGGAATATCCTGATAGCGTCATTTTAAGTATCGGGTCTGGTCAAGGAACAATGGATGGCCAGGCCGATCAAGCATTATTCGATCAACCAAATGGAATTTACGCTAGTCACACAGGTGATAGTATTCTAATCTCTGATTATGGAACTGGAAATATCAGAATATTATCAGGAGCGCATCTTGATGACAAAGAAATCACAGATCCAGAAATAGACTTTGAAATAGCACCAAATCCAGCTGAACTCAAATTTATTCTCAATTTTACAAAGTCTCTGAATCAGGCTTCAATAAATATAGTGGACATCTACGGAAAGACTATTTATGAAAATGAAAATTTATCGGGACTGAATCACTCAATTGATTGCGATCAATGGGCAAAAGGGATTTATTTTATCAACATTCAAGTAGGGCAGCGGTCACTAAGGAAAAGGCTAATTGTTGGTCGATAATCTATGGAATGAAATCCTGAAATCCTTCTCTACATTTTAAGGAATCGATTACTTTTGTACAAAATTTTCCGATGTACAAGTATATTTTAAAGCCGATTTTCTTTCAATTCCAACCTGAAAGAATTCACTATTTTGTTATTGATCTTCTCAAATTTACTCTCGCTTTTCCTGGGATGAAATGGGTGTTTCGAAAAATGTACTGCGTGGAAGATCCCAAATTGGAACGAGAAGTTTTTGGATTAAAGTTCAAGAATCCTGTGGGAATAGCAGCCGGATTTGATAAAGATGCCAAGTTGTTTAATGAATTGGATTATGTTGGATTCGGGTTTATCGAAATCGGGACTCTGACACCTGTAGGACAAGAAGGAAATCCGCAACCAAGATTATTTCGGGTGCCTCATGATGAAGGTTTGATCAATAGAATGGGGTTCAATAATGGTGGAGTAGATGAGGCTGTAGAAAGATTGAAGAATCGGAAAACCAACTTGATTATCGGAGGGAATATTGGGAAAAACAAAGTTACTCCAAATGAAAAAGCCATTGGGGATTATGAGTTTGCCTTTGAACAATTATATCCTTATGTGGATTATTTTGTTGTCAATGTAAGTTCACCTAATACACCAAACTTACGAGAATTACAAGACAAGGAACCGCTTACAAAACTGCTTTCTACTTTGATGGATTTGAGATCGAAGAAGGAGCAATCAAAACCTATTTTGTTGAAAATTGCCCCGGATTTGACAGATCATCAATTGGACGATATCGTTGACATTGTTTTGGATACCAAAATTGACGGCTTAATTGCAACAAACACAACAATTTCAAGAGATCATTTGAGAACTTCTCCAGGAGAGTTGGCTAAAATTGGGAATGGAGGTCTTTCAGGGAAACCGGTTAAAGAAAGATCAACTGAGGTGATTCGATATATCTCCAAGAAGTCAAAAGGAGCCTTTCCGATAATTGGAGTTGGTGGAATTCATAGCCCAGAAGATGCCATTGAAAAACTAGAAGCAGGTGCGAGTCTGGTTCAGGTTTATACGGGCTTTATTTATGAAGGACCTTCATTAGTTAAAAAGATCAACAAAAAAATCCTTGAAAAATGTTAATCTAAAAGGAGTTTTCACACATTCTTACTACTTTTACCGGTCAAAGCTATTATAATCGAAAACAATAATTTCGGATGAAGATAATCGAGTGTCCAAGAGATGCCATGCAAGGAATCAAGGAAATGATTCCAACAGATAAAAAAGCAGCCTATATTAATCAATTGTTGAAAGTAGGTTTTGACACGATTGATTTTGGGAGTTTTGTTTCCCCAAGAGCAATTCCTCAAATGGCGGATACTTCTGAAGTGCTAAGTAAATTAGATCTTTCTTCTACAGAATCAAAATTACTTGCCATTGTGGCCAATCCACGAGGAGCAACAAATGCTTGTGTGCATGAAGAAATTAATTATTTGGGCTTCCCTTTTTCAGTATCTGAAACTTTTCAGAAAAGGAATACAAATTCTTCCATAGAAGACTCCTTACATTCGATTGAAGAGATTCAAGAATTATGCGACAAGCACAACAAGGATCTTGTAATTTATTTATCGATGGCCTTTGGAAATCCTTATGGGGACGAATGGAGTCCCGAAATTGTAACGGATTGGGCACATAAAGTTATTGAAAAGACCAATGTGAAAACAATCTCCCTGTCGGATACCATCGGAGTTTCGAATTCAGAATCGATAACAAAACTCTTTGAAAAGGTTTTAAAAGAAGTTTCTGGTGTTGAAATCGGCGCACACATGCATACAACGCCTTCCACTTGGAAAGAGAAAGTAGATTCTGCTTACAAAGCTGGATGCCGAAGATTTGATGGTGCTTTAAAAGGTTATGGCGGTTGTCCTATGGCAAAGGATGAGTTAACCGGTAATATGCCAACAGAAAAAATGATTGATTATTTTAATGAAAATAATATTGAAATCGGGATTGATGCCGAGGCTTTCGGTCAGTCACTCGCGCTTTCGAACGAAGTTTTTAATCTTTAAAATTACATACACATGAAACTACTAACAACGCTACTTATATTTTCAGTTTCCTTCCAGGTCTTCGCTGAGAATAAAACTCGAAAACTTGGTGAATTCGACCAGCTATTATTGAAAAGTAAATTTCAAGTTTCTCTCAAACAAGGAGATGAAAATAAAGTTGAAATTGAAGTTCTAGAAGAAGGTGAAGATCTTGAAAATTTGATTACGGAAGTAAAAAAAGGAGTTCTTGAAATTTATACAAAGAAAAAAGATTTTAAGGATAAGAATTTTCATGTAACTGTTTACTACAAAAACTTAAAAGAGATTACGGTTAAAAATGATGGGGAAATTTTTACGGAACCAAATGTCATTTTGAAGTCAGATAAAATTGCACTAAAATGTTCAATTGGCGGTAAGATAAAAGTAGGAGTTGAAACCAAAGAATTACATGCTACAATCCAACAAGGTGGTTCCATTTTACTTCACGGTAAGGCAGATGAATTTCATGCGGAGGTTTTTACTGGCGGGAATTTGTCAGCTTCAAAACTTGAAAATCTGAAGACTTGGGCAGCGGTAAAATTAGGTGGGACGATTATAGTTCGACCAAAAGAATACTTGAATGGAAAAGCTTCCGGAGGAACAATCAAATATCAAGGTACGCCTAAAACCATCGAAAAGAAGGAAAGCTTGGGTGGCGAAATCAAAAAGATTAAATAAGAAATGAGAGGAATTGGGATTTATTTTCTTTTACTAGTTTTTGTTTCTGCTTGTACTTCCAAGTCGGATTCAAAAAAAGAGGAGAATTCCTTTGTAGCCGATACAATCTTGATTCCCGTTCAATTTAGTCCTTTCGAAGATGCTCGAATTCCAAAAATATTAGAAGACGCAAACCTGTGTCGAGATATTCCTAAAGATTCCTTGAAGGATTCAATCAATATGTTTGATCCCCCTTGTATGGCCAACTTTTATAGAGTATTTCAATTCAATTCTGCGAATGACTTGGAAGAGCAGTTTGGTGTTACCATTGCAGCAAATGTGCACGATTTCCCAATTCGAAGAACCATATTAATGGTAAAAGAAGGCAAGAAATGGGTACTCATGAATCGATTTGTTGGAGATCTGGTTGAAATGCGAACTACGGAATCAGGTTATAATGATTTACTAATTCGTCATCCAGATTTGGAAGCAGGATCTTTTGCAGTAAGATATATCTACAAAGAAGGAAAATACCATCCAGAAATTGCGGAAGAAGTTGATGATAAACTGATCAAGAAAAGTCTTGTGGATTCACTATCTCCTGTGATTATCAACAGAATTGAGAAGAATAAGATGTATCAATAAATATTGACTTCCCTTTCGAGTTCAATTCCAAATTTTTCTTTAATGGATTCGATGATCTTTTCTGATAGGTCGTAGATATCTTTCCCCTTGGCGCCTCCATAATTAACTAATACAAGTGCTTGATTTTTATGGACACCAAAATTGCCATCTCTGAAACCCTTCCATCCAGCTTGATCGATCAACCATCCAGCGGCTGTTTTAACTTGATTTTCATCAACAGGGTAAACCGGAATATCTGGAAACTCATTTTTAAGTTTGTCAATCTGCTCCTTCGGTAAAATAGGGTTCTTGAAAAAACTACCACTGTTCCCAATCTCTTTTGGATCAGGTAACTTCGATTGTCGGATACGAATAACAGCATCACTAACGTCTTTGATTGTAGGATTTAAAATATGCTGCTCCTTTAATTCGTTTTCAATCATTCCATAGCTAGTATTGATCTTGTGAAAACCAACTTTAGTCAATTTCAGCCGCACTCGAATAATCACAAATTGATTTTTTAATGCACGCTTAAAGACGCTTTCACGGTATCCAAACTGGCAATCTTCAAGTTGAAAAGACCTTAGATTTCCTGATGCGATTTCAAAAGCATCAAGTGAAACAAAAACATCCTTAATTTCCGTTCCATATGCTCCAATATTCTGCATGGGTGCTGCTCCAACCGAACCCGGAATCAAGGACATGTTTTCAATTCCCCCATACCCATTTTGAATGCTCCATAATACGAGATTATGCCAAACCTCTCCACCACCTGCTTCAATAATAACGGATTCATGATCCTCTTCAATAACCGAAATTCCACCTACCTCATTCTTTAATACGGTTCCTTCAAAATCGGAAGTAAAAAGTACATTACTACCGCCTCCCAAAATAAGATAAGGTTCTCCCGAACTCTTGAGTTGATTCAGGTGGTCTAGGAGTTCATCTGTGTTTTTAAATGTCAGAAGTTGTTTGCTGTTGACGTCTAAACCAAAAGTATTGTATGGCTGAAGGGATGTCATATTGTAAGGACTCATAATTTTCTACAAATCTAAACTATCTGTTACAACAAAAACCTTTCGATTCAAAAACTTATTAGTGCATAATTGTTTATATTTGCGCCAATTATAAAAAGCAATCAATGAAAGCATTAAAGATTTCAATTGTAGCATTAATGGGACTTTTTCTAGTTTCTTCCTGCTATAAATATCCAGATGTTTCTGTAGAAAATGAAGCATTGGATATGACCATCACTTTGGGTGATAGTACACACGATTTTAGTCAATACACCTATTTTACCGTTGAAGATACAATTCAATTAGTGAAGATTGTAAATGGTGACCAAATTGAGTCTGACTCTATTTTAGCTCCGTCAGACGCAGCTCACATTATGGGTGAACTTCGCTCTAAAATGGAAGCGCATGGGTATACTTACACTACAGATACTTCTCTGGTAGACCTAATTCTTGTGGCACATGCTATGGATGTGACTTCAGAAGGTTCAGGATTGGATTGTTATTACCCAGGTTACTGGTGGGGTTATTATCCTCCAGGTTGGGGATGGGGTGGTTACCCTGGTTATGGTTACCCTTGGTATGGAGGAGGATGTTATTCCTACTCTTATTTCAGCAGAAGAGGAACTGTTGTGTGGGATCTTTTTGATGTAAAAAACTTCGATGGTACAACACTGGAGTCTGTATGGGTAGGTGCAATTGTTGGAGTCTTGAACGAATCAGGAAACCTAAATAAATTCACTAGAATTGATAGAGCGATTAACGAAGCTTTCATCCAATCTAGATATTTAGATATTTCGTCAAACTAATCACCTTATTAAATCAGAAAAGATGAAAAAGATATTATATATAGCGCTATTTTTAGTTGGATTGAGCCTTGTGCCAATGAAATCGCAAGCTCAGGCTTCTTATGTGTCATTTGGATATAGAATGGCTTTTCCAATGGCTTCGTTTAGAGAGTATATCAAAGCAACTTCATTTAGAGGTGTTCAGTTTGATTACAAGTATTTTATCAATGATAATTGGGCTGTTGGTTTTACCTACCATTGGAATGGTTTTTACGACAATGTTCCGAGAGATACCTATTATTTTGATGGAGGTGCAGTAACAGCAGCTCAATACAATTTCTCTTATGCTTCAAACCTTTTAATTGGAGGTGATTATTATATTCCAACGAAATCAATTGTAAAGCCATTTCTTGGCTTTAGAGGAGGAATGGGATATTTAGAGATTGATCGATTTGTTGGAGCAGCACAATTCCAAGAAACTGTTTGGAGATTCTCCTATTCGGCAACTTTTGGTACGCTTTTCCAAATTCCAAATACTTCTCTAGCTTTTACTTTGGAGGGATCTTGGAATCAAGTCACTTTTGATAATGTGCACTACAAGCACATGTCAAGTGTAGGATTGTTTATCGGATTCTGTTATTCAGGACAGTTTAAAGATCTGTAAAAGATTTATTCGAAATATTTGAACCCTGACAGGCTCGTCCTCGTCAGGGTTTTTTTGTAACTTCTCCTTCTGTTTTCGTTCTAACAGAAAAGTAATTATGAAATTTATTCTGATCCTCACTTCCACTTTATTCCTGATGTCTTTAGTTCGCGCTCAAGATACCTTGTCTTTGTATTATGGGATTAACAAATACAAATTGGAGAAAACCCATAAGGCCTATATCGAGGACAAATTGGTTTCGAAGGAGGTGATTTCAGTTTCAATCAATGGCTATACTGATTATCTGGGCTCCAAGGAATACAATATGAAATTGTCCAAAAGAAGAGCCGATGAAGTATGGAATTATCTTAAATCAAAAAATGTACTTTCTGCAGTTGCTAATGGAAACGGAGAGACCGGCAAAACTTTGAATTCAAACGCTGGAATTAGAGAAAATAGACGAGTAGACATCATTTATAAAGTAAAACCAAAGTCAAATTTGGTAACGACTGAAAGCAGTAAAGACACGTTTAGTTTAGATGTTGACCAGCTGAAAGTAGGGGATAAAATCGTTCTTAAAAACTTTAATTTTATTGGAGGAAGGCACTATTTGATTGCAGAATCAAAGCCAGAATTGTCAAGATTAATCGATATCATGCTGAAACATCCAACGCTAAAAATAGAACTACATGGTCATATATGCTGCGAAACAGATCATGACGATGGTTGGGATGTTGATGAAATGAATTATAAATTGTCCATCAATCGTGCGAAATATATTTATGATCAGTTAGTTAAACACGGAGTCAAAGAAGATCGCTTAAAATACAAAGGTTTTGGACGGTCGGCTCCTCTACATCCTCTTGAATTAGACGAAGTACAGAAACAAGCAAATCGTCGTGTGGAAATACTCATAGTTGAGAAATAATTTATATTTGCACCTATGAAAAAAATAGGTGATCGAATTACATTCGAGGATCATAAAAATTACACAACGATAATCATCACTCCCCCAAGCGTGGATTGGAAAAATGCAATTTTATTAGCTTGGATATTGGCTTGGACCTACGTGGGGATCTACATCATCTACAATTTTGCTGCAGGACTATTAAATCAGGATCAACAAATCTATTTTGCCGCATTTCTTGTATTCTGGTTTTATTTTGAATACCGTTCAGTTAAAGCCCTCCTCTGGATTCGTTATGGTAAAGAGATGATGAAGATTGATGACCAATATCTAATCTTTAAAAAATCAATCAAATCCTACGGAAAAGCGCATAAATATTTTCTCGAAAATATAAAGAGGTTATCTACGATTGAAACAAAAGAAAGTAAGTATATCAAAGCATTTGAGAACTCCTATTGGGAACTTGGTAAGGAAACCATGCAGTTTGAAGCAATGGGCAAAACCATTAAATTCGGACGTAAGCTAAATGAGCAAGATACCAAGCTACTTTTCAAGGTGATTGAAAAGAGGATGAACCAGAAACTGAAGAAGTTAAAATAGTTTCAAATCTATTTTTTGCTAATTCATCTCATCAATTTTCCGCTTATCAAATTTTAATTCTGAGCTCTTCATTTGGGTCGTATTTTCGTCAAAAAAATAATCATGATGAAAATAGGTCTTTCTGTAATAGTATTGATGATCAGCTGGGTTTCCTTTTCTCAGTCAGCTGATGAAATCGTAAGTAAGTATTTAGAAACTACTGGTGGAGTAGAAAACTGGAAAAAAGTAAAAAGCCAAAAGGTAGCGGCTTCGGTAAACGCACAAGGAATGAAAATTCCAGTTGAGTTTTGGAGCTTTGCTGATGGTAGAACGTATTCTGCTTTTACCCTTCAAGGTAAAACGATGGTTCAGCAAGTTTTTGATGGCGAGAAAGGTTATGAGATGAATTTCATGACTCAAAAAATGGAGGAAATTGATGCGGAATCAGTTGAAAACCTTAAAAGAAATAAAGGTGATTTCCCTTCCCCGTTTATCGACTACAAAGAAAAAGGGTATACAGTTGAGAAGTTGGAAGATGCGACTGTCGAAGGTGTGGATTGTTTTAAAATCAAATTTACAGCAGGAAAAAAATTGTCAGAAGGAAAGGAAGTAGATGATGTAACTTACTATTATTTTGATAAAGAAAACTTCGTTCCAATTGTGGTAGAAACTACAATAAAAATGGGACCAATGGCCGGAAAAACGTCCCAAACTGTGATGTCTGATTATGACGAGGTAGATGGACTCTATTTTCCGTTCTCTATTCAAGAAAAACTAAAAGAAGGTGAAGGAATGGGTCAAACCATTACTTTCGATAAAATCGAACTGAATGTAGAAGCGGACAAATCAATGTTCGATTTCTCAGAATTCGAGAAAAAATAATTCACTATCATGAAAAAACTCCTTGGAATCTTAGGGATTTGTTCCCTAACAATTGCCAGTGCGCAAGACTTTTTAAGTAATTTATCTACACAAGAACTGTTTGGGTCGATTCAAGCAAGACATATTGGTCCCGCCTTGATGAGCGGACGTGTGTCGGATATCGAAGGGCACCCAACAGATCGAAATATTATCTACATCGGAACCGCTGGTGGAGGTGTATGGAAATCGGAAGATGGAGGAGTGCTGTTTTCCTCAATTTTTGATAAACATTGTCAGTCCATTGGAACTGTGAAGGTAGATCCAAATGATCCAGACAGAGTGGTATGGGTTGGTACAGGAGAAACTTGGACCAGAAATTCAACTTCTGTAGGAGACGGAATTTATAAGTCGACAGATGGTGGTGCGAATTGGAAGAAGATGGGACTGGAGAAGTCAGAAAGAATCTCCAATATCGTTATCAATCCTGATAATTCTGATGAGATTTATGTGAGTGTTTTGGGAGCACTTTGGGGAGATTCTGAAGAAAGAGGGGTTTATAAATCTACAGATGGCGGGCAAACTTGGGAAAAGATCTTTTACGTCAATGCAACTACCGGATGTTCTGATTTAATTGTGGATCCAAATGATTTCAAAACGATGTATGCCTCATTCTGGGAGTTTCGAAGAACGGCTTGGTCTTTTAGTTCTGGAGGAACAAATAGTGCTCTTTATAAAACTACCGATGGAGGGAAAACATGGAATAAAATCCATAATGGATTTCCAGAAGGAAAACTTGGTCGAATTGGAGTAGGATTAGCTCCATCAAACTCAAAAATTATCTATGCAGTAGTCGAATCAGAAAAAGATGAAGATAAAGGTTTGTATCGATCGGATGATGGTGGAGCAAATTGGAAGCATTTGAACAATGATTTTGCACTGACTGTAAGACCATTTTACTTTTCTAGAATTGTAGTCGATCCGAAAGATCCTGAAGTTATTACAAAAGCCGGATTGTTTGGCGCAATTTCAAAAGACGGAGGAAAAACGTTCAAGCAAATGGGAAGTATGCATGCAGATATCCATGACATTTGGTTTGATATCGAAGACCCAACTAGAACTTATGTGGCAACAGATGGAGGGCTCTATCGCTCTTTAAATAAGTTTGTAACCTTGGAAAGAATTGAAAATCTTCCAATATCTCAATTCTATCATGTGTCGATGGATAATCAAGAGCCTTATAAAATTTACGGTGGTCTTCAAGATAATGGTTCGTGGGTAGGGCCTTCAGCTAGCCCAGGGGGAATTGAAGCTAGAAATTGGGAAAGTGTTGGAGCAGGGGATGGCTTTCGTGTTTTTCCGCATCCTACGAATCCAAATATTGTATACTCCGAAATGCAAGGAGCTGAAAATGTTTGGAGATACGATCTCAAAACGCAGCAACTAAAAGTAATCAAGCCCTACCCGGAAGATATCGATCAGAAGTTGAGATTTAACTGGAATGCGGCTTTATCAACCAGCATTCATTATCCAGATCGATTGTATTTAGGATCACAATATTTGCATGTTTCGGATGACATGGGGGAAACATGGAGAGTTATTTCTCCAGACCTTACGACGAATGATCCTGCAAAACAAAATCAAGAAAATTCAGGTGGACTCTCAAAAGACAATTCAGGTGCAGAGAATCACTGTACGATTTTTACAATTGCGGAATCGCCAATAGATCGCCAATTATTATGGGTCGGAACTGATGATGGAAATATACAAGTTTCGAAAGATGCTGGAAAAACTTGGACGGATGTAACACCAAATTTTAGCGGGAAATTAGCTCCAAAAAATACTTGGGTTTATCATATTGAGGCCGATAAATTCAATAAAGGAACGGCTTGGGCTGTCTTGGACGGGCATACAAATAATGATGATAAACCCTATCTGATTAAAACCACCGATTTCGGTAAGACTTGGGAGTTGAAAGTGGATAGTACGGTAGTTGGTTTTACAAGATCTTTCGAACAGGATAATAAAAACCCCGACATCCTATTTTTAGGTACTGAGTTTGGATTGTATGTGAGTGTAAATGGAGGTGACAGCTGGGGGAAATTTGAAAATAATATGCCAAGTGTTGCCATCCATTATATGGAGATGCATCCTCAAAAACACGACTTAGTTATGGGGACACATGGTAGGGGAGTAATCATTATTGATGATCTTACACCAATTAGAAACCTTAAAGAAATTGAGGCTAAAGGAAATGCTTTCTCAGAAGCACTTACTTTTTTGCCGACGCCTACCTATCACATGAACGAAAAGAATAATTTTGGAAATACTTCTACGGAAACCCAATTTGTAGGAGCAAATCCTTCAGATAATGCAAAGATTATTTACTTCCTAAAAAAGAGACACACTTTTGGTAAAATGACCATGGAGATTAAAGATGATCAAGGGAATTTGATTACGCGAATGGGGCCTGGGAAGAAAAAAGGATTGAACATCGTGGAATGGAATTACTCCATGAATGCTCCGAAAATTGCAAAAGGAAAAACTTTTGATTTTGGTGGATTTGTTGCCCCAAGAGTCAAAGCAGGAAAGTATACAGTTGTGATTAAAAAAGGAAAAAAAGAGTATACTTCACATGTTGAGGTCGCTTATCCGAAACAATCCGTATTTACAGCTTCAGATAGACAATTGCAATACGAAACAGTCACTGCAATGTACAATATGATCGAGGATTTAGCTTATTTGGTTTATCAAATTGATTATCACTTAGAACTTGCAAAACCTTTTGAATCCCATAAAAAGTACAAGAAGTCGGTTTTACCAATGGTTGAGAAATTGAATGAACTGAAAGAAACATTGGTGATTACTTCTGGGGATAATTATGTTGGAGCGGCAGAGCCAAGGTTAAGGGAAAAAATGAGTGATTTATTTGGAACCATAGCTGGATATCCCGGACGTCCTGGAAAGAATCAGCTTAAGAATCTACGAGGGTTAGAAACGGCCCATTCGGATGCTTATGAAAGTTATAGAAAGATTCTCTTAAAAGAAGTTACCAGGTTTATTGACTTTACTTCCAAAGAGTTTCCGGATAAAGTGTTTGATCCAAAGAAAACAAAAGAAGAGTTTTTAGAAGATAAGTAAAACAAAAAAGGCGAATCTTAGATTCGCCTTTTTTTATACCGATACTTTATATTTTTCACTAAAATTGCCCCAGTCCCATAGGAATCTGTCCATGACTTCATCCATTCTTTTGAGGAATATTGGATTCGGGGTTCTCATTTTTCTAAAGTACTCATCCTGATATTTATTCAAATCGTACTTATAAAAAAGCGCCTTTGACATTCCGTATAGGAAATTCTTAGAGGGCTTATTGATTGAACTAATATAAGATTGAAATTTCCCTAGATATCGCTCTACTTGAAGGAATTCCTTTTCAAAAATAACAGAAAGTTTTTCGATAATCTTTGTTTCAATCTTTGAAGCTTGCTCTACTGTAAAATGCTTATATAGATTATTGATGTTTCCACAAATCACAATAAACAAAAAGTATTCAGAGTCTTCTGATGATAAATTTGGAGACTCTTCAAAAGCCGGATCGTCATTGATCATGGCTGCAACATCGTGAAAGGTCTTATCGACTGAATCAAAAATTGAATTGACAACGATGTTTGCAATTTTGTCTTCATCAACTTTTTTCTTTCGCAATAGATTAAACATAGACTTCCCTGTTAATAATTAAACACAAAATTAATTTCTATGTATATGCTCACGAATCCCCCTGTATGAAGGTTTTCAACAAAAGTTATTAACAATTTGGTAATCTATGTTGAAAAAGTTAAGCC
>JAUICI010000276.1 GCA_030427935.1 Bacteroidia bacterium
TAGGCTCCCAGATCATCAATCTTCAACATCTTATCGAAGAGCTTTTTTATCCTTTCTTCTTCATAAAAAGGAACCAATAATTTTAGTTGATTTGCGAGCTTGATATTGGAAAATCCGTAGACGGAGGCTACTCCCTTATTGAACTTGTAATCTACTTCCGGATAATCGTAATAGTCGTAGCCTATATCATAGCCGTAGACACCATTCTGATCATCAATTGTTTGATTGTTGAATCGGATGATTTCCATTTTCGTTTCACGGTAGATGTCGTCTAGTTTCGAAGCATAAAAATCTTTCGATATAATCCCACTATCCAGTAACCCCACTAATCTGCCATATACGAGGTCCGTGTATTCGGGCACTCCTGCTAATGCGTAAAAATCGGGGTAAAAATATTGGTTGAGCTCTAAGGAATCGGTATAGGAAAAGAACATCGAATTGATTTTGTACTTGCTTGTTAAAGGGGTTTCTTTCAATAAAAGTTTCATGAAGAGCTCGGTATTCTCTTTGGTTCGGTTTTTACGAATAGCCCCTAAAATGGCTATTTGAAGAGATGAGGTGTCTTCTGCCTCGAAGTATTTCTTTTCTAGATATTTTAAAATCTTTGGGTCATCAATCTCTCCGCAAGCTTTGATGAAATCTGTTCGCACGGTAAAGCCTTTTTCGAATCGTTCAAAATTCAAAGTATCCATTAAATTGATCATCTTTTGAGGCTCTGTTTCGCTAAAATCCACCATGTAAATGGATTCAATCGCTCTTGTTTCTAAAAGACTATCACCACTAGCCAAATAGGCAAAGAATAAAGAGTCTTTTGACTGACCCAAAGGCTGACCAATCAGGGTGTCGGATGGAATAAAATTATCCATGAATTGTAAAACTTCTTTGCTCGGACCTTTAGCGGAATCAATGGAAACTCTTAGGTCGTAGCTTCTTCCCTTGTAAAAAAGATAACGACCATAGATAGCCCGAGTTGAATTTTTGTGAACGGCTTTGTATTCCTTCCATCTCAGCCCACTAGGGTGATTTTCAATAAAGCGGTCTTGAGACAAATGATAGTTGAAATCCTCATCAATCATGTATTTTAAGGAAGTCATGAAGTTATTTGAACCATAGTTCAATTGATAATCATTATAAGGGATGTCAGAAGGGAAGCCTCTTCGCTTTGGATTCCATTTTTTATCGGGTTCAATGAAGTCGAAAGCATAATTCCAACTTTCATAAGCTTCATCTTCATCCATGGAATAGAAATCATGCCATTTCTCAAAAGAAACGCGAATTTCCTCTCCTGTAGATTGAAAGAAATAGGTGATTTCACTTGACATTTCTTCATAATCTGAATCAACAAGATCTTGGTCGTAATACGAGTATTTATACAAATTATCGTATTCAGATCGTGGGTCTTTGGCTGTTGTAGAAACGGTGTAAAGTAAGAGCGTGTCCTCTATTTCGTTGACTTTTTCTTGAGCTATAAAATCTGTAAAAGTGAAGGATTCGAAGAATTTTTTTCGGTCTTTTTTACTTGCATTGGTTAAGAGTAAATAATAATGTGGGCCATTAATAATCGTTTTGATTTGCAATGTTTTTCCTTCCTTATTAATTGCCGTATGAGTATAAGATGGTTGTCCATCTGTCGTGCTAAACTTCGCATCTCGGAATTCCTCAAAATCGAGTTGCTCTGAAAATCTTTCGGCCAGATATCGAAGTTCAAAAGTGTCTTCTTCAATATAATCGAAGTCGTTTAGTGTGTTTTGGATTAGGGCATAGTAGTTTTTGCTGTTTTGGTCATAGGCCTGAATCAAAGCATTTTTATTGAGTGTGGTGAATTTTCGTGCATCTTGAATCTTCACATCTCCTGGGAGTTCCACTTCAAATCCTTCAAAATAAGGACTCACTTTTCTCCAATCTTTATCATAATCACAATGCACTCGAGCGGAGTCTATAAAAAGCTGAACATCCTCTCTGTCGGCATAAGTTTTAATCCCAGAAACTTTAAAAATGTACAATTCAAAAGGGGTGATGATGATCTTGTATTGTTGGATGTCTCCTTGTTTCGTTTTGTTTTTAAGTAAGATGATTGGGTGACCATATTCATCTTTTTGATCGCGATCGATCTCAATAATTTTTCCTGGAATATTTTCGTAAAGCAAACTATCAATCAGATTTTTTTGATCATCCATGGATTGATTCTTCAAAGGAGCAAAAGTGTTAGCTTGTCTCAAAAAGTAAATTCCTCCATTGGCCATGTCTGGAACTTGAATTTCTTTCAATTTGGGTGCTTCAGGAGTGTTAATCATTTTTGCAGGGAGATAAGCAGAGAATCTACCATCTTCGGCTATTTCCTTTTTCAATTTAAAAGGATGAACAAGCTTGTCGATCTCCTCTTTTTGCTTTTCGTCTCTACTTTTGGCACCGTATACTGGTCGCACCGAATAACCTTTTTTGCGCATTTCTTCAATTACTCCTCGATCTCCGGGCAAATGTGCGGCCCCAACAGCAGCGAAGAGTTTTTGTCCGCCCGAGATAATCGAATCCATGCTATTAGCGATATTTTCATTTCTGAGATACAACATGAATTCTCGACCTTCTTCCGTCCCGGTAATTCGACC
>JAUICI010000101.1 GCA_030427935.1 Bacteroidia bacterium
ATGCGCCATTTTCACCAGAATAACAAAATATAAAAGCCACTAATGAGAGTGGCTTTTTTAGTATCTTCATCTTATGAATATCGAAGACTTCTACAATTATTGTATGGCCAAACCCTTTGTGGAAGAAACTTTCCCGTTTGGAGAGGAAACCCTGGTATTTAAAGTAAAGAACAAAATGTTCGCATTATGTGATGTCGACAATTTCAACTTTGTGAATCTAAAATGTGATCCAGAAAGAGCGATTCAGCTAAGGGATGAGTATGAAGGTATTCAACCGGGTTATCACATGAGTAAAATTCATTGGAATTCTGTCTACAAAGACATGGATGTGCCCGATGAACTTTTCTATGAATTAATCGATCATTCATTCGAACTAATCGTGAATTCACTTCCCAAAAAAGATCGGTTTGAAATATGACTAGAATCGATAAATATCTTTGGTCCATTCGAGTCTTTAAGACACGTTCTCTTGCTACATCTGAAATTAAAAAAGGAAAAGTTCATATTAACGGCCAAGGAGCCAAACCTTCATCAACGATAAACATTGATGATATTGTCTCGGTAAAAAAAGATGGAATAACCTATACTTATAAAATTCTAGAAGTACTTGAGAAAAGAGTAGGTGCAAAACTTGTTTCTAATTATGCATTAGATATCACTTCTGAAGAAGAAATCGAAAAGAAAATACAACTGCAACTAATCAATCAATCCTACAGACAAAGTTTGCAGGGCGGAAAGCCATCCAAAAAAGATAAAAGAGACCTAAAGAAATTTCTTGGCGACTAATCTTTCTTCTTCGCCGTCATCCGCAACCATCTCGGAAATAAGATAAATCCAATAAATAGATAGGGGAAATAAGAAATCAGTCTCCATAAAATTGCTAAAGCGGAGATTAATAAACTCGAAGCGACAAAATTACCCAAAAGATCAGCAAATATAACTTCCGCAATACCTGAACCACCAGGAGTTGGGCTAACCAACATGATCAACCACATGACAAGTTGCTTTCCAAAGATCAATACATTGTCCAAGAATCCCAATTCAACAAAGGCCATAAGAATAAAATTAATGACCAAATATCGAGCTACCCAAGACATAACCGTTGCTCCAAAAGAGGCCAACCAATACTTCGCAGGTTTTCCTCTTAACTCTTTACTTGTCACAACAATATCATTACCTGTCTGTAAGGCATTTCGTTTCCATCTTCTTAAAAATGGTAATTTGAAAATGGTGATGATGATGATCTTGATTAATCTAGGATAAAAGAAAATGGAAGTAAATAAAATTGTACAAACTCCAACGATAATCATGAAGCCTAGCCAAAATATGGATTGGGTATTTGATGATAAAAAAGAAGCACCTTCACCTGAAGGAAAAAGATCTGCATTTGAGATGAAAATGAAGACCAGAGGGGTCATAACGACATAAAATAAATTATCCATTAGAGCAGTGATTACAACAATCGCGGTAGCTCTTCCCATTTCGATTTTCTCTCTTGCCAGAATAAACATGGCTACAGCAGCTCCTCCAACAACTCCAGGAGATAAAGCAGAGGCAAACTCCCAAATTAAGATGACAAAAAAGCTCTGTTTCCAGCTCAATCTTTTGTCAGTCAAAACTCGAATCCGAATCATGTAAGCAAGATCTCGGAGCCCCATCATCAATATGGCCAAGAAAAGCCATAGCCCCGAGTAAAAGGTCCAATCTACTTGTTTTAAAGCATCTTCATAGGTTCTTTTCACGTAATCCCCGTGCTCGCTTTTTTCAAATTGAGCTTCATCTGTTTTATCAAATTTCTCAGAGGATTCAATGTGAACATAATCACCTTCCCCTTGTTCTACTTTTTCGAATGTGACATCAAATACTGCAGAAACTACCATCCAAACAGAAAAAGCCAGACCAATGAAAATTGCAATCAGAATCCTTTTACCACTTAATAATTCAGATATGTCTTTTGCGGATTGTGTCAACGAAAAAAATTAGATTTGCCAAAAATAGAGATAATACAGTTCTTGGAAATGAAAAAATTCTATTATTTAAGTACTTGCGATACCTGCAAAAGAATCATGAAAAATCTAGATCTAAATGGTTTCGAAATTATTGACATAAAAAAAGAGATGATTTCTGCAGAGGATCTAAAATTGGCCCGAGAACATTATGAATCCTATATAGACTTGTTTAACAAAAGAGCTCGCAAGATTAAAGAACTGGGAATCGACCTATCTAATCAAACAGAACAACAATTGGAAGAACTCATCCTAGGTGAATATTCCTTTTTGAAAAGACCCTTGATGATCGATGGAAACAAAGTTTTAGCTGGCAACTCGAAAGCCGTAATTACCGAAATGGAAGATCTTCATGGAATTGCTTAAAGCACACTTAGCTTTATTAACAGTAAACCTCATTTATGGGGCCAACTATGTAATCGCTAAAAAAATAATGCCCGATTATGTGGAAGCCAATGCCATGATTTTTCTCAGAGTATTTGGCGCCACGATTCTCTTCTGGATTATCTATTCTTTTCAATATCAAAAAGTGGCAAAGAAGGATTTATTGCTTCTTGCAACATGTGGCTTATTTGGCGTAGCGGTAAATCAGCTTTTCTTTTTTAATGGCTTACAAAATACCTCATCCATAAATTCAGCCATTATCATGTCTACAAATCCGATTATTACTGTAGTGCTCGCCTTGCTGATTTTAAAGGAGAAAATAACTTGGAATAGAGCTTTAGGAATAGCCGTCGGCGGAACGGGAGCCATTCTGTTTATTATGAATAATTCAAGTGAAGGAATTCGGGGTGATAGTGTTCAAGGAGATCTCTTCATCTTTATAAATGCAGCTTCTTATGCGCTGTATTTGGTTCTTACCAAACCATTGATGAAAAAATATAAACCTATAACGGTGATCACTTGGGTGTTTACTTTCGGATTAATCTATGTTTCGGTTTTTCCTCTAACATTTCAAGAATTGTCCTACGTGAAATGGGATTTTCCAACTGAAATATGGGTACGGATTATCTTTGTCATCATAGCTGTGACTTTCCTTGCTTATTTGCTTAATATTTATGCCCTCAAACGAGTATCACCAGCGGTTTCATCCAGCTATATCTATCTTCAACCTGTTTTGGCGACAGCTTTTCTATTTCTATTCAGCTGGCTGGGAATGGAAGATTATACCAACTCAATCACCTTCATTAAGGTTCTGTGCACCCTTGCAATCTTCGCCGGTGTTTTTCTGATTAGTCTGAAGTTGAAAAAACGCTAGTTTTTATTAATTAAAGGATATTCCTATTTTTGCCTGAAAAGTCATTCTATGATCAAATCAATGACCGGTTACGGTAAAGCCACTGGCGATTACAAAGACAAAAAAATTACGGTCGAAATCAAATCTCTGAACTCTAAGAATCTAGATCTTTTTGTTCGATCTCAATCTGTTTACAAGGAAAAGGAAATTGAGGCAAGAAAATTAGTTTCCACAAAACTTGAAAGAGGAAAAGTAGAACTCAATATTCAAGTTGAGAATGTTGGTGGATCTTTGAAAAATGAGATCAACCAAGAACTTGCCCAGCAGTACTATTCTGAAATAAAGGCATTAAATGAAACGGGTATTGGTCAGGAAAATGTGGACTATCTTGGGATGATTCTTAGGATGCCGGATGTCTTCGTTGCCTCGGCGGATAATTTGGAAGACGAAGAATGGGAAGCCATACTGAATCTGATTGATGAAGCTTCGGATAAATTGGATCAATTCAGAATGGATGAAGGTAAATCTCTTGAAGATGACTTACGGTTGAGAATCAAAAACATTGGAGATTTACTCGAAATGGTGGATCCACATGAAGCCTCTAGAATTGAAGGAATCAAAGAGAGAATGCGCAAATCTCTGCAAGATAATTTTTCGAATGAAGCAGACGAAAATAGGTTTGAGCAAGAACTAATTTACTACATAGAAAAACTAGACATTTCTGAAGAAAAAGTAAGGTTGGCCAACCATCTTAATTATTTTGCTGAGAATATAGATTTACCAAAATCAAATGGAAAAAAACTAGGATTCATTGGTCAGGAAATTGGTCGAGAAATAAATACTCTTGGATCAAAGTCTTATAATTCAGAACTCCAAAAAATAGTGGTTCAAATGAAAGATGAACTCGAAAAGATCAAAGAACAAGTTTTAAACGTATTGTAAGTGGGAAAAGGAAAATGCATCATATTTTCTGCCCCATCTGGAGCAGGTAAAACAACGATTGTTCACCATCTATTGGAGAAATTTGAAGAACTAGAATTCTCAATTTCAGCTTGCTCGAGAGAACCTAGAGGAGATGAAAAAGACGGTATCGATTACCACTTCATTGGTTTACAAAAATTCAAAGAATATATCGATCAAAATAAGTTTGTTGAGTGGGAAGAAGTGTATACCAACCATTATTACGGTACACTGAAAGAAGAAATCATGCGGATTTGGGATAGTGGCAAGTCAGTAGTCTTCGATGTGGATGTCATTGGCGGACTTAACCTAAAGAAATTCTTTGCTGAAGACGCACTAGCTGTTTTTGTTCAACCACCATCATTGGAAATTCTCGAGGAAAGATTAAGGTCTCGTGCTACCGAATCCGAAGAAAAAATCAAACAAAGATTGGCCAAAGCAAAACGAGAACTTGCAAAAGCACATGATTTTGATACCATTCTGGTGAACAATAAGCTCGAAGACGCGTTTAAAGAAGCAGAGGAACTCGTAGCCAACTTTATAAATTAAAATGAAAATAGGTCTATACTTCGGCACGTTCAACCCAATTCATGTTGGGCATTTGGTAATCGCAAATTACATGGCAGACTATACTGACTTAGACCAAGTTTGGCTTGTTGTTTCACCGCAAAATCCACTTAAGAAGAAATCTTCACTGCTGACAGATTATCATCGTTTGGCATTAGTGAGAGAGGGAATTGATGGGAATGAGAAGTTGAGAGCCTCGGATATTGAGTTTAATTTACCAAAACCTTCATACACAATCAACACCTTAGTTTACTTGAAAGAGAAGTACCCTGATCATCATTTTTCCTTGATCATGGGAGAAGACAACCTGAGAACTTTGCACAAGTGGAAAAACCACGAATTCATTTTGGAGAATCATGATCTTTATGTCTATCCAAGAGTTCTAACAATCCAAGAAGAAGAGGAATTGAAGGATGAAGGTTTTCCGAGCAATAATGAATTCAAAAATTTACCCAATGTTCATATGTGCGATGCTCCAGTAATGAAAGTTTCATCAAGCTTTATTCGACAGGCCATAAAGGAGGGTAAAGATGTTCGGTACCTTTTAACGGAAGCGGTTCACAAATATGTGGATGAAATGAATTTCTATAAATGATTATCTCAAGATTTTTCTCACAAAAGCAACCGTAAAATAGGCCATCATAAACAAACCTGCCCAGCCTTCTGCAATAGAGAGTCCCCTGCATATTCCAGTAGGATAGAAATCACCATAACCAATGGTCAAAAAGGTAATCGCTGAATGATACATGGCTTTTTGCCAATCATTTGGTCCGTCAACAACTCCAACCGAATTAATCAAATCTCCCATGTCAGAGATCTCCAAAGCATAATACCCTAGAGTGAAACCGAAATAAACTACGAACATGGAAATCAACACTCTTAAGGGATCAGTTCCATACAAGCCCATGCCATCGTATACAATTTTTTGAAGTGTAGCCGCTACAGAAGTCCAAGTTCCTTTGAACCAACCGTAAGAGGGGATTCTAGCAATTTCAGCATTCAATTCAAGTCTTTTGAAATTCACATACGATTTATCTTCATCATTGTATTGACCATTCGTTCTGAAATTCTCCTTTAATAAATTAAATTGATCTGCTTTTTCTTGAATGGATGTTTCCGTCTGCGACATGATGAAGGATCGAACTTTATTCTTTTTCCAATCCATGATGAATCGACCTAAAAGTCTTGTTCCGGTGAAAATCATGGTCTTTATCTTAACGTCATAGAACCCTGCATCAAGGTCAACCACATCTCGGATTATCGTATTCGATAAATCGATATAATCTGCTTGCTGAACTCTTAAATCAATATAGCCGTCCAGTTCTGAGCGATCGAACAAGATTTTTCCCACAATAGTTTGCTCGAAATTGAATTCTCCAGAATTATAATAAATCGAAGAAAAAATTAATTCAGAACTCCCTAAATCGGCATTTTTGAAGAACACCTTTGAATTATCAAAAGTGGAAAACTTCAAATTGATTTTCCCTTCTTTCATTAAGGTTTCATTGAAGTTGATATCGGTATCCTCAAATTCTGACCTTTTTAAGTCCAATGTGGAATGCTCAAAATCTACCCTTCTAAATCCCAGCCTTTTACACTCATAATGGTTTTTAGAAAAATTGATCTTGGAGTTATGAAATTTGGAAAAGGCAAAATTAAATTCTTCGCAGTTAAAAATAGAATCCGATAAAATAAAGCGTTTTGAGAAAACCTCTGTATTTAAAAATTGTAAGGAACGACCATAAAATTCATTCTTTTTAAAGAGGAACTCTTCTTTTATAACGGAATCGTTAAAGGCAATGTCGAGAACGTAAAATCGGCAGTTTTCCAAGACCATGCCTTTTTCAAATACGCTGTTTGTGAAATTCAAACCCTCTCCATCAACGAAAATACAATCTTGAAAAATGACTTCATCTTTGAATTCATGTCCATGTAAATCGATTCCATCGGAACAAATAAAAACTGTTTTTTCATTGAAAATTCGATGGCTATTAAATTGTTCGAATTCATTAAAATCTCTAGCATCTAGAACAATGGCATCCTTCAAATGCAATTCATCATCTTTTACAAAAGAAGCTATGTTGTCTTTGGTAACTGGTGTAAGATTGTGAATGGTTTTAATCTTAACTCCATTATACATGAGAATGAAATCAACAGAACCATCATCATTCTTTAAAATTTCATATTTATAGAGAGCGTAGATATCTTTCATGGCCAGAAATTAAGATGAAGTCAAATATAAGAATCTGAATTTGATCTATTTAATATCTTCAAGACTTTTGTAGTTGGCAACCCAAGTTGAGTCCTGAACATCTCGTAATAGTTTCCACATGAAATTCCCTATGAAATAATCGACAGTAATATTCGAAACCTCATATTCTTGATATAAAAAGGCCATTTGTCTCGCATTTGGTTTATATTTCCCATGACTCCAGCCAGAATCATCAAAAACATAAGGGTGCTCTCCAAACCTAATTTTCCAGAGACTATCCAGTGGATCACATAAATAAATTTTCTGCTTGGAAATGGTATCGACAAAACGCCCACAAGATTCAATTCCATTGGCTAAAAACAAATCTTCTCGATTAGGGTTTGCTTTTGAAGGCCAATCTCCTGAAGCCATTCGAATAAATGTTTCTTTGGTCAAAGGCTGGGAAGCAACCATGTCTCCATTAAAAAAACTAACAAGTGCAAAAGAAAGTAGAGGATCGTTTCCAGTTGGATTTGAAATGATTCCCAAAGCAAAAACATGTTGTTGGAAAACAGTTTTTGGACTTTCTTTCGTACTCAAAAGAAATAAACTGCTCAAGACCAACACTATTTTCTTTAAGAAATTCATTATTCCTTTCTTCTAACAAATTTAATTCCAATGAAGACAATTAGAATTACTAGAGGAATAATAAGGTAATAATTCTGACTCAAACCAATACCCACAATGAAAATTGGAATTAAAAAAATACCTGCTAAATGAAACAGGCCTTGATATTTTTTATCCTTTAAATTCATATACTTTTTCCGGAGTAATACAATAATCCAAAGGAATATCTGTGGATTCAGACGCAATCTCATGCTTTTCTGGTGGAAAGAAACTTAAGCCGATTTTCAAGACATCGGGTCTGCATTTTGACAAAAATCGATCGTAGTAACCTCCTCCATAACCAACTCGATTGCCTTTTTGGTCATAGGCTAAAAGGGGAACTAATACTATATCGATTTCGTTTTCACCGTAGATCGAACCCGATTTAGGCTCGAGAATTCCCCAGTCATTTTCAACCAATTGAGTTTTACCTTCAAAAAGAAAATGTTGCATCTCCTTACTTTCCCTCTCAATTCTAGGAACACAGAAATAGCTTGTATTATCATGAACTGGTTCAAATAAAGGCCAAGTATTTATTTCCTTTAGCTTCTCAATCGGAATAAAAACACTAACTACTTTATCTTTTAGGTTGACATGTTTTTTTAATCGCTCAATAATTTGCAAAGAAAGTCCTTTTGTGTCTTCTAAGCTTTCTCTTTTCAATTTGTACTTATGTCTTAGTTCCTTTTTACTCATTTAGCTTCTTCAAGTAATAACGATCACATCCAAAATGACCCGTATTTCCTAAAGGTTTTTGAATACGTTCGAATCCAAATTTCTGATACAGGTGATTGGCTTCTTTCATCGAATCCAGTGTTTCAATATATAAACTTTTCAATCCTCTTTTTTTAGCCTCATCAATGCAGGTTTTTAACAAGAGTTTTCCGACTCCATTACCTCTCCCGCCCCTGCTAACATACATTTTTTGTAATTCCCACACTTGATCATCTCCCGCCAAAGGTGCAATTCCTGCACCTCCAACTAAGTTATCTTTTAATTCACTAACATAATAAACACCTCCTACTTTTTGGTAAAAATTAAAAAGTGACTCCAATTCAGGGTCTTTCGCTGCAAAACCTTCTCGATTTGCCCCGTATTCTTCTAGGGATTCAAGGATAATTTTCTTAACTTTCAAGTCGTCCGATTTTTGGATTGGACGTAGTCTGATAAATTCGCTACTACTCATGTCAGTTATTCTACATACTTCATGTAAAGATAACTCTATATTTTTTAGCGGATCGTGATCGGATTTAGGCCGAAAAGATGAAAGTTGCCTTATTTTTTGTTATTTATTTAACAATACCCTTGTTTATGGTTAAATATTGCGGACTTTCAGTTTTTTTTCGCGTTTAAGTAGAATATTGGCAACGGTCGGGATTAAGTTCGCGTCTAGTTTTTGTCAGAGGTTAAATAAATGTGCTATTAACTTCAACAAAGTTTACTGTTAGATATGAAAAAATTAGGATTATTACTCGCTTTTGTGATGGCTTTCACATTCAATTCGAAAGCATCTCACATTTCTGGTGGAGATATCTCTTTCACCAGCTTAGGAAACAATGTTTACATTATCACGCTGAGTCTTTTTAGAGACTGTGATGGAATTACCATGTCAACCTCCAACACGGTGACAATTGAATCGGCTTCTTGTGCAGAGTCGTTCACGGTTTCATTACCAATTGTTCCAAATGCATTAACTGGAGATGACTTCACAGACATCTCTCAATTGTGTGACACTGAGATTCCAAACTCAACATGTAATGGAGGTACTTTACCAGGTATGCAATTGTATGTATATCAAGATACGGTTACCCTTCCTGCAAATTGTACAGATTGGACAGTTTCATGGAGTACCTGTTGTAGAAATACAACAGTGAATGTACCAACGTCTACATCGGATGATGTCTTTTTGATGGCTACATTTGACAACCTAAACTACCCTGATAATAGTTCTCCTGCTTTTACTGGTCAGCCAATTCCTTATGTATGTAACGGTCAATCGTATTCGATGGACTTTTTTGGAGTCGCTGAACCTGATGGTGATTCTGTCTCTTATCAATTTATTGCTGCGATGGAGGCTGGAGCTACTCCTTTGGTTTATGGAGGTGGATATACAGCCAATCAACCTTTAACGGGGATAACAATTGATCCAGTCACAGGAATGGTCACTGTCACCCCAAATACAAATGGAAATTTCATTGTGACAGTTGCTGTTGTTGAATATGATGCGGCTGGAAATGTAATGAGTACAGTTATGCGTGACATACAATTGGTTGTTATGACATGTACAAATAACCCTATTTCGGTTCCAGACCCCTTAAACCCTATTTCCAATTTTCAATCAGCAACGGGTAACCTAGTTGGTCCAACCGAAGTTGAAATATGCGAAGGTCAGAGTTTTTGTTTTGATATTATCGTAGAAGATATAGATGGTGACTCAATTGTGGTAGACACATTTGGATTATCAAATGTTGTTCCTGGATACACGATGACTCAAAGTGGTGTCAATCCCGCAACACTAACTTTCTGTTGGACACCTCCTGCTGGTTCTCCAGCTTATGTAGGACTTCCTTTGTCATTTCAAGATGATAATTGTCCAATTGCTTCTATCCCTTATAATATACTTGTTGACATCACAATATTTGACGCTGTTGTAACAGGTCCAGATCAAATTATTTGTAATAGTCAAGGAGCACAGTTAACAGCTGCTGGAGGTAACACTTTTACTTGGACTGCACTTCCAGGAGGAGATCCAATTGTAGTTGGAACAAATTTCTCTTGTAATCCTTGTTCAGACCCAATAGCAACGCCTTCAGTTACGACAACGTATGTTGTTACTGGAAACTTGCCTGCTGGTTGTACGCAAACAGATACTGTAACAGTAACCGTTGTTCCTGATTACACTTTCTCTTTAGCGCAAACAGGTGGTGTTACGTGTTTAGCGGATACTGTAGACTTAACAACTACATTAAACCCATTTGATCCTGGATACACTTATGACTGGTCAGTTTTACCAGCAAGTGGAGGATCTTTTGTAGATAATACGATTCAAAATCCAAGCTTTATCCCTTCAGCTCCGGGAACATATGACATGGTTGTTCAAATCACTTCTCCATTAGGATGTGTAGATTATGATACTGCTCAAGTTGTGGTAAACCCTGGATTCACTCCTGATTTTGATTTATTAACTCAGGATGACACAATTGATTGTGGAGAGATCACAGATATTGAAGTAAATATTAATTCCTCAATTCCTGCTTTCTGTCAGCCATCACCTCTTGTGTGTGGTGCTACAGTAAATGCTGATGTAGGTGCAGGTAATGTGACTGGTCAAAACACCGGAACGAACTGGCCAGCTCCTTACGGTAACTGGTACCGAAATGCGAGACACCAGTTCTTATTCACAGCTGCTGAATTGAATGCAATGGGATTCATGGGAGGAAAAATTTCAGAAATTTCATGGGAAGCTCTTGTAAACAATGGAGCAACCGCAAACTTTAATGATTATCAAATTTGGATTGGTTGTACAGCCACAGCATCTTTGGATGACTGGGAGCCTACAGCAGGTTTGACTCAAGTTTTCGGACCAACCAACATAACAGTTGCTTTGGGATGGAATACACACCAATTCACTCAAGGATATGACTGGGATGGTGTTTCAAACCTAGTAGTCGAAATTTGTTATGACAATTTAGGTTCATCTTATACAGATAACTGGTCAACACCATATACAACAACTACATTCAATTCTTCTGTATTTTACTATTCAGATTCTCAAGTTGCTTGTGGAAACGCAGGTATGGCATGGTCTTCTCCTTCAATGAATAGACCAGTGACAAGATTTGGTTATTGTTCTGGTGATCCAGACCCAGCTAACTATTCTTTCCAATACAACCCTGCTGCAACCAATATTCTTCAGCCAGATTCTGTTGAAGTTGATCCATGTGTAACAACTACCTATACAGTAACAGTAACTGACAACGTTACGGGTTGTGTAGATTCAGCAACGATTACAATTGTAGTTGACGATCCTGTATGCGCTCCGCCAACATTAGCAATGGACTCTGTTCAATGTAACGCAGGAACTGACGGTGTTATATATGCTGAAGCAAACGGTCAAGATGGACCTTGGACTTTCGAATGGACTGATGCAGGTGGAAACATCTTACAAACAACAAACAATGCGGATTTTGATACTTTGAACAACGTGCCAACAGGTTGGTACTATTGTACAACAACAGACCAAAACGCATGTTCTCAAATGGATTCAATATTTGTGGGTGAACCACCAGTGCTAACAATGACGGTTACAGCTGATTCAACAATTTGTATTGGAGATGATGTGATTGTTGGAGTTACAGCTGCTGGAGGGTCTCCAGGATATACTTACAACTGGAACCAAGGTTTAGGAAACATGGATTCACATACCGTGACTCCAGCAACAGATACATGTTATGTAGTAACAGTTACAGATGATAATGGATGTACAACTGCTGCAGATTCTATCTGTATCACATTGAATCCTCCATTGTCTGCAACTTTATCTCCTTATGATTCGATTTGTCCAGGTACGCAGGTTACAATTTCAGCTACTGCTGCTGGTGGTTCTGGATCTGGATATGACTATCAATGGGTAGATAATCACGGAAACGTTTACACTGGAGCATCATTTAATGTAACTCCAGACTCATTAGTAACATGGTACTATTTGACATTAACAGATGATTGTACAACACCACAATACTTAGATTCGACGATGGTATTATTACAACCATATGTTGCGGATTTGACTACCACAAACACAAGTTGTGGTGGGTACGCTGATGGTACAGCTACGGTAACAATTACAGGTTCAACTGGACCATATACATTGAACTGGGTTGAAATGCCTGGTGGTGCAATTGTTGAAACGGATAATAATGTAGTGAATACTGCAGATGTAACAATTCTAACGGCAGGTGATTATGAACTTCAGATTTTGGATCAAGGTGGTTGTCTAGTTGATACAGCATTTACAATAACTGAACCAGCACCTGTTACAATTACTGTGGGACCAGATGCAACAATCTGTTTAACAGACGCTGCTACGGTTTCAGCTACTGCTGGTGGTGGAACAGGTCCATATACATTAACTTGGAATCAAGGATTGATTGGAGATGGGCCTCACTCGGTAAACCCAATGGTTGATACTTATTACACCGTGTTTGCGACAGATGCAAACGGATGTACATCACCATCAGATTCAATTTTGATTACATTGAATCCGCCGCTTGATGCAACAGCACTTGTAGATGGAGTGATCTGTCCAGGTGAGAGCTTTAACCAAACAGTTGTGGCTTCTGGAGGATCTGGAACTGGATATAATTACAGTTGGGTAGGAAGTGATGGATCTACTTACAGTGGAGATGATATCACAGTTACTCCTGCGACTTCTCCAGTAACTTATACATTAACGGTTACAGATGATTGTGGAACTCCAGCTTATACAGATCAGTTCACAGTAACATTCTCTACATTACCAAATGTTGATTTTGTAGGAACGAATCTTCAAGGATGTTATCCAGTTGAAGCTCAGTTCACAGCGAATGTTCCTGGAGCGGTATCTTACAACTGGATTTTTGGAGACGGTAACACTACTGGTTTCGGTCAGAATATGGCAGTTACAAATTCATACAACTCGCCAGGATGTTTTGATGTTACACTTCAAATCCAAACTGCAGAAGGATGTTTAGTTGATACAACTTTTGATCAGTATGTATGTGCTTGGGATTATCCAAACGCAGCTTTCATACCATCACCGCAAGTAACAACAACTGAGTTTACGAATGTAATCTTTACGAATACATCGGATGACAACACCACTAATTTCTGGAATTTCGCAGGACTTGGTTCATCCACTGATGAAAGCCCTGAGTTTACATTCCCGGATTTAGAAGAAGGACAGTATCCTGTTACTTTAACTGTAACAAACGATCATGGATGTACAGATACTACAATGATGATTATTACGGTTGAGCAGGAAGTTCAATTCTTTATCCCGAATACATTTACGCCTGATGGAGATGAGTTTAACCAAACTTGGCAAATTCATGGTTACGGATTCGATCCTTATGATTTCAAAGTATCTGTATACAACAGATGGGGTGAGATTGTTTGGGAATCAAACAATGCCGATATCGGTTGGGATGGATCTTATCA
>JAUICI010000277.1 GCA_030427935.1 Bacteroidia bacterium
TCAAGGTCTTTTTGTTTTGCTTCCTGCAACTCCTTTTCGGCTTCCAAAAGGTCTTTTCGACACCTTGCTAACAGTATTTTAGGGTTTATCAACAACTCATATCCGCTATTACTTCCGCAAAATTCCTTGTTAGTGATAATACCTGCTTCTTGTAGTTTGATGATATGTCTTTGAATGGTTCTTGGGCTAACCTTGACCAATCCCGCTAATTGAGAGTTGTTTGTTTTTAGAGCCGGTAGATTTTCAGCCGTTAGCTCCATAATGCCATTTGCCTTGATTAAAAAGGCTCCGTAAATGCGAATGATTTCCTTGGCGGTTAGCAGTACACTTGCTTTAATCTTATCCGATAAAGCCTCGTGTGAATCGTTGTGGTATTCCACGAACTGATCCAGTGCTTTATAGGAGATTGAATAATTGATGACCAACATGATGATATATTTTAAATGACCTGAGCTATCGCTCGATATATTCCGAAGGGTTTTAAGTCCAGGTTCGTGGCTTGTCTAACCAACCTGAATCTTTTCACCCAAATTATTTCTTGATAGGATGTTGTAATGTCTGCTGCATCGAATTGAGCAACATAAATTTGGAAACCATGCTTATAGAAGGGTAAAGGATTTTTATAAAGCATGCAGCCAAGTTCTGATTGGAAGCTGTGCCATTCACCGTCCTTTACGCCTCTAGGAAGACTGAATTGTAAGCAATCTTCTTCTAGTGAACGCCCTTCACCAGTCAAAACCTTGAAAAATATGTTAGCAGGTCTGACCATAAGAAGGGTTTGTTTCCTTTACTTGTTCAATCAATGCCTTCAATTCTGAAAGGAAAGCATGATATTTACTATTTTGTATAACTTTCATAAGCAGAATTAGTATTCTTTGTTTAGCACTTCTTCGGCATGACGTTTCAATTCAGCACGCTTTTCTTTCATTTCTTGGATGATTAACCAACCCTCTTTCCAAATTTTTTCAGCGAGGTGAAGACGTATTTCTTCTCCTTCCAAAAACTTATAAATCGTTGGACGTGAGATACCTGTACGGCTTTTTATCATCTGTATTCCTTTCAAAGGAAGCTCATCTTTGAACCCTTTTATTTCTTCTCGTGTAAACATGTTGTAAATATTTTGTAAATTTGTTTACCTTTAATAAATAAAAATATCTATCTTTGCTGCAAATATATACTAAAATAGTAAACTAATACAAATTAAATTGATAAAAATGGTAAACTATGGTTGATAAAGAAATTACCAGAGAGATGCTGAACGAACGGTATGTATCTGCAATAGAACACCTTATGCGAGTACATGCGCTTAAAAATCAGCGTGAATTTTCTGCTAAAATGGAAGAGAATCCCACAGTATTCTCTCAAATTAAGTCAGGAAATAGAAATGCCTCACTCACACAGTTAACTAAAATTGTAAACGATTTCGACCTGAATGCAAACTATTTTCTAAAGTTTGAGAATCAAAAGGAGCCAATCGAATACAGTGAGCTGAACATTAATCCAACAATTTCAGGGGATAATCAGGATGTAATGGTTGGTAAGAATGTTTCCAAAAATGATGGAGTTGTTCACGGAGACTTCTATAATGTAGAGAAGCTAATCAATCAAGCTCCACCGGAGTTAAGAGAACATATCAGACAGTTGCAAACCAAGTATGAGCTGCTAGAAAAGGAAAACAGCAAATTCAAGGACGAAGTCAGCGAATTAAAAAAAATAATCGCAAACATGACTTCACAGCTCAATGACGCACATGCTCAAATTAAAGAGAAAGACGAGCGTTTGTATCAGGCACAATGCGAACTGATTGAAGTTTACAAAAAGAAGAAGTAGGATTATGAAGAGCAATAATCACATAGTAACTGGTCAATCTCCATTGGAGCAATTGCTTTTTTGTTTGCGAAACAAAAAGGTGGACTGTGTTTTATTGTCTTCTGATCAAAATGTAAGCCTTTCATTTATTGATGGTATTAATGAAGCAATTCTATTTCAGGTATCCGATTTTAATTTGAATCAAACTGCCATTCAGAAATTATCGTCTTCGCTTAACGAACAAACTAACAGAAATGGTATATGGCTTAGTTATTTAGAAAGCCGTGTATTGGATGTGTTGGTGAGTGAAAAATCCATCCTTATCACATTTGATAAGAGTGGAAAGCTGATTGAAAGCTTGCATGGAATAGGCTGTTATGTAATCCATCTTGCTGAACTCATAAAGGAGGCTTTTCCGGGAATATACCTTTGGGCAAAGGAATTGAATCTGATAGCCATCGAACAAAAGGAATCTAAAGCATTGGATTTTATACAAAACAAGAACTACCACAGCGTTAAAGTAATCAAACGCAAAGGTCAGCTTGATAGAGTGGAATGCGAAGAGAAAATGCCCATTGACAAAAGGGTGATTGATATAATGAGAGATGCAGCCTTCCAAAGTATTTCCATCAACCAGGAAGACGGTAAGGCGGTACACATTAATAGAGTAGTAAAACAAAAGTTATGAAAGCTTTGAGAAATATTCAGGCAACATCACAAACACTGGTCTTATCAAAAGATTTGAGGGATTGGCGAAGTGAAGTAAAATGCAAACGAGAGAAAAT
>JAUICI010000102.1 GCA_030427935.1 Bacteroidia bacterium
TCCAGTATCGTCTAGGATTAACTTTGTTCCCACATCATAAGCTGAACCAGGACCAACATATCTATAATCCCATTTGAAATTTCCATTGCCATCATACGCGACAGTAGCAAAGTCTTGAGCTGTACCTGCTCCAAACGAAGAACCGGTTACATATACAAACCCATTTGTATCCGAAACAATTGACGCTCCAATGTCGGTATCATCACCAGGCCCATTGTAAAGTGCATCCCAAATTTCGTTTCCGTTGGCACCATTGATTTTAATCGTGTAATAATCTTCCTTCAGAGCTAGATTTGAAGTAAATGAACCACCAGTAACATAAACAAAACCTAAAGTGTCAACAAAGATGTCTTTCGGAGCATCAGAAGCACCATCCGCATCGTAAGACTGCGACCAATCGATGTTACCCGTACTTGTTACATCGTATCTGATCACCGCATAATCTTGAAAATTCGAGTTAGATTCTACTTCAGCAAGTGCAAAGACATTTCCTTCTCTATCTGTTATGATTTTTCGCCCAAAGTGAATACCTGTGATTCCGTTATTGTAAGTGTCTGACCATTGCAAATTTCCAGCGTCATCATATTTCAAAACAACAACATCATTATCTCCAGCACTCGCCTCAAGTGTTCCAATTACATAAATATTATCCAGAGTATCTGTTGTGATTCCACCAGCCTGATCATAATTTCCTGTACCTGTGAATTCCTCACTCCAGATTTCATTTCCATTTGCTGGATCATACTTAATTGTAACAATGTCATAGTCAGTGGAACCTGACGTATTTGAATGACCAGCAACGTATATAAATCCATTTTTATCAATTGCAATTCCTCTGGACTCGTCAACGAAATTATTTAAACCATCATAAGTAGAAACCCATTCTTCAACTCCATTTGGGTCGTATTTAATAGTCACGATATCGAAATCCGTACCATTCCAAGAGGTTCCTGTTACATAAGAGTTACCTCCGTTGTCAACCACAATTCCTGTTGGTTGATCGATGCTTGTCGCGTTGTCGTAGCTATTTTGCCATTGGATGTTTACCTGAGCATAAGTAGTTGTGTAGCAAAGCGATAATAACAGTAGTAAAGAAAGTAATTTTGATTTAATCATAAATTGATTATTGATTCGTATTCAAAAATTCAGACGACAAAATTAGTCAAAAGGTTAATAAAAAATAATTTTTTTTCAGATAAAGTCATTTTTTCCTTCTATGAATTCAACCTTTTTAACGATAAATACGTTTTTAAAAAAAGAATTCTTAATTTTGCATCGCAAATCAATTGTTTATGAAATTGAAATTATCTTTACTACTTGTTTCACTAGGGTTTGTTATGAACTCTTTTGCGACTCATATTGTTGGTGGTAACATTACATATGAACATTTAGGAGGGTCATCTTTTAGAGTAACTCTAAGATTGTACAAGGATTGTAGAGCCCAGTATTATGATTCCACTAGTGGTCAGTGGATTACACCGATTAATTTTCCAAATAACGCTTGGATTGAAGTAAGGCTTGGAGATGGAACACTTCCAAACTGTAATGATGACGCCTTGGATTTTAATATGCCAAGAATTGGTCGTGATACACTGAATCCGCCATTGGATACATGTGCTTTTGATCCTGGTATTTGTGTGGAGGAAGCACTCTACCAATCTGTGGTTTCATTGCCTCCGAGGCCGGAAGGTTATCATTTGTTTTACAGGACTTGGGCACGAAATTATACTTTGGATAATATTATTTCTAATGATGATCCTGCATCAAGTACAAACGCTGCAGGTGAAACATTTAATACCTATATCCCAAATACAGCACTATTATTAACCAATTCTAGTCCTGTATTTGCAAATTTCCCACCTGTATATGTCTGTGCCACACAGGATTTGAATTTTGATCATTCAGCCACAGATGCCGATGGGGATTCACTGGTCTATTCCCTTTATACCCCTTATCAAGGTCGACCTCGGAATGCGGCGAGTGATTGTCAAGGTGGTTTAGGGAATTACGATTTCTTCCCTGTAATTACAAACAATGGTATGGCGCCAGCAAATATCGATTACCCTAACGTAACTTGGTTGCCCGGTTACGATTCGATTCGAGCATTAAATGGAGGTATTTTTCCGAATGATACTTTATGGTTAGAACCAAACGGAACGCTTCATGGAATTCCTCGCATCGTTGGACAATATGTAGTGGGTGTCAAAGTTGAAGAATATAGAGATGGTGTAAAGATTGGAGAAATCGTAAGGGATTTCCAGTTTAATGTGGTGGTTTGTCCTCCTCCTCAAACAGCTGGAATTTTGCCAACTGTTGCCTGTGGAGGAACTACTGTTCAATTTGTGAACAATTCTGGAGCTAGTGCTGAAGGGTTCTGGTGGGATTTTGGTACCGGGGTGGCTGCGGATACTTCCAATTTGGAAAATCCACAATTTACTTACCCAGCAATGGGAGATTATACAGTTACATTGATCGCTCAAAAAGGAACAAACTGTGCGGATACGGCTCAGATCGTACTTCCGGTTTCTGATGTTTTTGCGGATTTCACTTTTACGGATTCAGCTTGTGTAGTAGACATTTTCAACTTTCAAGATGCATCAACAGTTGAACCAAATGCGACGCTAGCAAACTGGACTTATTATTTTGGTGATGGAGATTCGGCGATTATTCCTGACCCTTCTCATAATTATGCTTTAGGAGGTGATTTTACAGTTACGCTTGTTGTGGAAAGTAGCGTAGGTTGTCTGGATACAGTGACACATGATATTTATGCACAACCTCTTCCAACAGTTAGTGTTGGTCCAGATACGAATGCTTGTTTCAACAACCCGGTCATCAATCTTAGTGGTATTGTAAGTAATGCAGGTGGTGGTATTTGGGTAGGCTCTGGTGGTACTTTCACCCCAGGAAACAACTTCTTAAATGTGCAATATGATCCCGATACAAGTGAAACAAATGCAGGGGCCTCACAATTGATTTTAACGACACAAGGAAATGGATTTTGTCCGGCTCAGGTGGATACACTGAATATTGTTTACGTTCCTGGTCCGATTGTAGACGCAGGTGCGGATCAATCTGTTTGTCAGGATACAGCTTATGTGCCGGTAGTAGGTACATATGATTATTCCGGTGGAATAGAGTGGACGACTGCAGGAGATGGGAATTTTGACGATCAATTTGCAGATTCCACGGTTTATTTCCCAGGAACAAATGATACGATAAGTGGTTCGGTTTGGGTGTATGCAACGACCACGAATAATGGGAACTGTATTCCTAGTGTGGATTCCATGTTGATTACATTCTTCTTACCTCCATCAGTTGGAATCTTATCTGCTGATTCTATATGTACAGGTTATCCTGTTGATTTAGATGGGCAGTCCTCAACAGGAAATGGTGTTTGGTTGACTTCCGGTGATGGTGTATTTGCACCATCAGATACAGGTAATGTCGTTTCATATATTCCAGGACCAAACGATGATAATAATGGCACAGTTTCCATCTATTTCAGTTCGTTGGATAATGGAGGATGTCAAGTACAAAGAGATACAGTCACTGTGGTAATTTTACCTTCTCCAGATGCTGGGTTTACGGCAACGGAAGTATGTCAGGAATTTGCCACTGATTTCACCAATATTTCAACTTCTCTTGATCCTATTGCTGGATATGAATGGACTTTTGAAGCTGGTCAAACCTCAACGGCTATCAATCCATCGCATATTTTCTCTGATGGAGGGATTTGGCCAGTGGAATTGATCGTTACTTCTCAAAATGGATGTAAAGACACGATAGTAGACTCTGTTGTTGTTCAGTATCTTCCAGATGTAGATTTTGGTCCATCTACACCTTGTTTTAACGGTGGAACTCAATATTTGGACTCTACGGTTCAGTTGACAGGTGTTGTGGATAGTTGGTTGTGGGATTTCGGTGATGGAAATACCTCAACTGAAGAAAATCCTTTACACCAATATGCGGTACCTGGTAATTATGATGTGACTTTGATTATTGTTTCAGATTTTGGATGTACCGATACGATTACTAAGAATTATGATATCTATCCGGGGCCTCAAGCTGAGTTTACGGTTAACCCGGGTTCTGCAGGAATACAGACGGATATTACTTTCACAGATGTGAGTCAAACTGATTTCCCAATTGTTGATTGGTTCTGGGATTATGGTGATGGTAATTCAAGTACCGATCCTGCGGTCTCAATTCATCAGTATCAAGAAGGTTGGAATTACGATGTGATGATGATCGTGACAGATGAGAATGGATGTATTGACACGGCATTCAACCAAGTGATCATCTTTGTGCCACCTGTCGTTCCTTCTGGATTCTCTCCTAATGGAGATGGAAATAACGACAGATTATTTGTATACGGTGGACCTTATCAAGAATTTGAATTCGTTGTTTACAATAATTGGGGAGAACGAATCTATCAGTCTAATAATATTCACGAAGGGTGGGACGGAACCTTCAAAGGTGCAGAACAACCATTAGGAGTCTATGTCTGGACGGCACGAGTTGTAGCTCATGACGATCAGGAATTCACTCTCAAAGGTGACGTAACTCTAATTAGATAAAAAGCCGGGTATGAGAAAATCACTACTCTTATTTACTAGTAGTTTACTACTATTCGTTGGAAGTGTGAAATCACAAGATTTTCACTTGACACAGTTCGATGCAGCTCCATTGAATTTGAATCCTTCATTGACAGGATTGTTTAATGGGAACTACCGAATTCATGGTCATTATAGAACACAATGGCAGGCAATAGCTAATAAACCGTTTCAAACGGCATATATCAGTTTTGACATGCCGATAAAGAAAGGTTTTTCTGCTGGGGCATCTATTGCCAATTACAATGCAGGAACAGGATCCTATAATGAATTTCAATTGATGTTGTTTGGGGCTTATAAAATGTCTATTGACAAGAAGAAGCACCACAACCTTTCTTTTGGTTTACAGGCAGGTTTCTTTACTAAAAGTGTGAATCAAAATAAATTGGCATTTGGTCAGCAATATATCCAAGATGCGAATGGTGGTTCATTTGACATGTCTCTAGCAAGTGGTGAAAACTTGACAAATACATTCGACATTAATTTCGATTGTGGAGCTGGAATTACTTATTATTACTCCAATATTGCGTCAAGAATTAATCCTTTTGTTGGGTTTTCTATTTATCACTTTAATTTCCCGAAAGAGTCTTTCTATGGAGAAAACAATAAACTTCCATTGCGCTATGTGATTAATGCTGGTGTGCGAATTGGAATCACGGAGACCTTGTCCTTAATGCCAAAATTCATGTATGAGCATCAACAACAAGCCAATGAGATTTTGGCAAGTGTGATGGTTCAGTACTATTTGAAAAACGCCGATATCATTTTAATGGCAGGCCCAACATTTAGATCAAAAGATGCATTTGCCATTGATTTGGGAGTGAAGTGGAATGATCTAGAATTCCGATTTACTTATGATATCAATATTAGTACTCTAAATACTTCTACGACAGGTAGAGGAGGAACTGAATTGTCCCTGACTTACGTGTTTAAGAAACTTAATCCAAACCCAATTCCAAGTTGTCCGAGATTATGAGAAAGTATTATTTAATTATAGCGGCTATATTTCTTAGTTCACTGACTTCTTTCGCTCAAAGCGATAAGAAGATGTTTGAATTGGGTGATGAGGCGATGCAAAACGGGCATTACACTTCAGCCATTTATTATTACTCTTTGGTAATCAATAAACTTGCGGGAGGTACTTCAACAGAGTATATGCCATTTGAAACGGTAACCTTCTATAAAAAACCGGAAAAGCAAGAAGATGGGTCGATAAAACCACCGGAAAACCCAGGGAAGAAAGAGATTCTTGCAATCAATAAATTGGCAGACGCTTACCGTGAAGCAAAAGATTATAAGAATGCTGTGGTTTGGTATAAATCAGCCATGGAACATCGATTGGATGAATTTCCATATGTACAGTATTTCTATGCGGTTTCTTTGATGAAAAGTGATCAGTTCGAAGAAGCAATTCCTGAATTTCAAGGAGTGGTAACTGAATTGAACAATGAGGAACACCCGATCTCAAAGAAAGCACAAAGCCGAATTATTTCATGTGAGTTTGCCCTGAACCCAAACAATACGGAAGAAGGAATTGCGGTAGCTGAAATGGATAGCTTAATCAATTCTGGATCGACTTCTTTTGGATTTAGAAGATTACAGAATGATATTTTCGTTTTCTCAAGTGCAAGAAAAAGAAAAGTGGATTCAGTTCAGATGGCTTTAGATGAAATGGATCAATTCGACAAGGAATTTGAGAAGGCACTTGGTGACGGAAAAAAGAAAAAGAAGGAAGAATACAATCCGATTTTGGATCCGCTTTACATGTTGGATATTTATGAGGTTAGATCCGTTACCGCTGGTCAGTTTGAAGAACCAAAAAGAGCGAAAGAAAACTTGAGTATGCCTTTTATCCACGAGGCAGACCTTACAATGTCTGAGGATGGAAGAACGGCTTACTTTACGAGAATGGATCCAATGGATCACAGAATTACCAAGATCTATGTAAGTAGAAATTTTAATGGTCAGTGGATGAAACCGATGGCATTGGATTCCAATGTGAATAAAAAAGGTTTTAGATCCATGAACCCGACTTTATCTTCTGATGGAAAGACTTTGTACTTTGCTTCGAACCGACCGGGAGGTGAAGGTGGAATGGATATTTGGTATACGTCTATCAATGATGATGGAGTGACTTCGGCTCCACAAAACTTGGGAACAAACATCAATACTTTGGAGGATGAGATTTCTCCATTTTATGATAATACTTCGAAGAGTATCTTCTTTTCTTCAGAAGGACATATTGGTTTTGGAGGATTTGATGTATATGTTGCAACCTGGAATCCAGATACCGATTGGTTTAAGAAGGCGAAGAACATGAGTGCGCCTATCAACACCTCAAAAGATGATGCCTATTACTATCTAGATGCAAAAACGGGCATCGCTTATTTGTCATCAGATCGAAACAAATGTGAGCACTGTGATGAAGATACTTTGGATATTGGAGGAAACTGTTACAAGGTGTATATGGTGTCCATGCCGAATATCGAATTTGCTCTTGAAGGAACGGTCTATGATGAAATTACCATGCTTCCAATCCCAAACCCAGTGATTACAATCAAAGATATCCGTGGAAATCGAGATGTGATTACTTTAAGAGGTGATGAAAATGGTTTTTATTCCATGAAATTGGAGGCTAATTGGGAGCTTTATATTAGAGCGCAAGATGAGCCTCAAGAATATTGGGCGAAATCTGATTTTGCTTACACACTAGGCTTGGCGGAATCCACAAAAATTGTAAAAGATTTCTACTTACCGAAAGCAGATGGTGGAGAAATTGCGATTGAAGGTATTGAGTACGATTTCGATTCGGCTAACTTAAGACCAAAATCAATTGAGATCTTGGATCAACTTTACAGAGATTGGATCGAACCAAACCCATCGTTTAAAATTGAAATTAGTTCGCATACGGATTATCGTGGTTCGGATACTTATAACATGACTTTGTCTCAAGCAAGAGCACAATCGGTTGTAGATTATTTGACCAAGACCTATAATGTGTCAACTGAGCGATTGGTAGCACAAGGTTATGGTGAAACGAAACCAGCGGAAATCGAAACTGAAAATGGTGAGATAATTACACTTACTGAAGAGTATATCAAGAAAACGCTTCAGACTTATAAGGAAAGAGAAGAAGCTCACCAAAAGAACAGAAGAACTGCTTTTGCAGTAATCGAGAAATTTTAATCGGGACTACATTTTAATTAGCCCCAATTCAATAAGTCTTTCATTTAAATATTCTCCGGCAGTCATGTCGGAGAATTTTTTTGGATGCTCATCACTGATACATGAATCCAAACAAGTTAAATCCATTTCAGAAATCGGATGTAAGAAAAATGGTGTCGAATATCGTGAAGTATGCAATAATTCGATGCGAGGATTAATTACGCGATGCGTTGTCGATACTAATCTCCCATTCGTCAATCTTTGTAGCATGTCACCTACATTAATCACAATCTCATCCGGTTGAGGACTAACATTGATCCATTCTCCGGCTTTGGTTTTTGCTTGAAGTCCTTCAGCTGTCCCACCCATTAAAAGTGTAATCAAATTGATGTCTTCATGTGCAGCTGCTCGAACTGCTCCATCTGGTATGTCAGTCAAATCTTTTTGAGGGAAATAATGTAATAATCTCAAAATAGAATTTCCTTTTTCAATCTTGTCATCGAAATAATTTTCTTCAAGATCCAGATACAATGCAATCGCTCGCAAGAGATCTCTCCCTGTATTTTGGAAAGTTTGAAATACTTCCAATCCATGTTTCTTTAATGATGGCGTTTCTTCTGGCCAGATATTAACGGGGTAATTATAAGGATTGTCTTCAGGAACTTCTTGACCAATATGGTAAAACTCCTTTAAATCTGGAATATCGGCACCTTTTGCAGTTTCTCTTCCTTTCGAAATATAACCTCTTTGTCCAGCGATGCCTTCGATCTCGTATTTCTTTTTAAGATCCTCATCCTTTTCGAAAAATTCCACACAGGAATTGTACAGGTTGTCTCGAAGTTCTTTTGAAACACCATGGTTTTTTACAATCGCAAAACCAATGTTCGCAAATGAATCTCCTAAATCTTTAATGAATTGATCTCTTCTTTCTTGATTTCTAGATATATAATCCGAGTAGTCGACAACTGCAATTTCCATAATTGATGAGTATTTTTTCGAAAATTACTCAAAAAAGAAACAGGCTAAACTGTTTTTACAGAAATAATATTTACTGGACAGGCTTTTTTCGCTTGTTCTGCTTCGTATTCGTGAATTTCATTGGTGTTTATGGTATGAAAACCTTTTCGATCGCGACTTTTTAACAAAACCGTTTTGCCGTCTTTTTTCGACATACGAAAGAGTTCTGGACATAATTCAGCACAATAATTACAGCCAATGCATTTATCTCGTTGAAGGGTGACAACTAGCATTAGGCTTCAACCATTTTATAAAGTTTATCACTCAGACGAATTCTTTGTTCCATAGGAATTGTGCACTGATCTCCTTTCTTGGTTTCATCAACTAAAACGTCGTCCACCATGATGGATTCAGCAGTGGTTTCATAAACTCCTGTGGTCGGACCTGTAATTAAGATTTTGTCGCCTTTTTTCAAATTTTGAGCCTCAATTTTGAATTCCGCAATCTTTGCTTTTGGATAATAATGAACACCTTTTCCGATGTATACTTTCTTTTGGGTTGCCAATGAACCTGGTTTGGAAGAAAACTCTCCTAATTCTTGACCTAGATAATAACCACCCCAGAATCCTCTATTGTATACCGTTTCCAGTTCTTTCATCAACTCTTTACCAAATTCTGGCGTATAGGTTCCAGCATAGTAGGCGTCAATCGCTTTTCTATAACATTTGGTTACTGTGGCCACATATTCAGGAGCTTTCCCTCGTCCTTCGATTTTCAGTACTTTAACTCCGGCGTCAATGACTTGGTCGAGAAAGTCGATGGTACAAAGGTCTTTCGGAGACATGATGTATTCATTATCAATGGCCAATTCAGTACCAGTTTCTTGATCGATTACGGTGTATTTTTTACGACAATTCTGAATACAAGCACCTCTATTGGCACTGGAATTATCCGTATGCAAACTCATATAGCATTTTCCCGAAACAGCTACGCAAAGCGCCCCATGCCCAAAAATCTCGATTTCGATGAGTTCTCCGTTCGGTCCTCTAACATCTTCTTTGACAATTTGATCTGTAATCTTTTTTACCTGGCTCAAAGAAAGCTCTCTTGATAAGACCATGGTGTCAGCAAAAAGAGAATAGAATTTAACCGTTTCGATATTCGTAACGTTCAACTGAGTCGAGATGTGAATCTCCACTTCTTGCTGTCGTGCATAGGCAATAACTGCTTGATCAGACGCAATAACCGCCGTAATACCCGTTTTTTTGACTTCGTCAATTACTTTTTTAATGATAGAAAGGTCGTGATCGTAAATGATCGTATTCAGTGTTAAATAGGTTCGCACTCCTGCTTTACCGCATCTTTCCGAGATTTCAGGTAAATCACCAAGAGTAAAGTTCATGGTAGCTCTAGCTCTCATATTGAGCTGATCTACACCAAAATAAACGGAGTCCGCACCATTGTCAATAGCTGCTTGCAGAGCTTCCCAACCTCCACATGGAGCCATTAATTCAATCATTCCATCTTTCTTCATGCTGCAAAAATAAGGAATCGGCTTTTATTTATAAAGATTCTAAATAAATTTTTAATTGTGTTGGATGGCAATGGAATGTCCCTGGTCGTCTTCTTCGGTTAGAAATTTTTGAATGGCACTGGTTGTATCCGTAAAGAGTACATCCTCTCCAATAGTATCGATGAATTTAGTTTGATAGAATAAATCTCTTACAGGCCCAATTACCCCACTAAAATAAACTTGAATCTGCTGATCACTTAATTGTTTGATAAATTCCTCCAATACTTTTAATGAACTCATGTCAATAGAGTTGATGGATTCGGATTTAATAATAATTAACTTGATTTTGTCATCGTTTTGAAGCTTTTCTTTTATGAAAGACTTCACGGTATCAATATTGGCAAAATATAGATTGGTGTCGATTCTAAGTATTAAGATTTCATCCCAGGTTTCCAAATCGTCAAATCGATCCAAGTTTCTGTAATTTTGTGTGCCTTTGATTCTTCCGCAAACTGCGATATGAGGTTTAGTCGATTTGAAAAGTAGCAAAGCAATTGAGACAAAAACCCCTATTCCAAGTCCTTCAATGATTCCAACCGTTAAAGTAACCAAAAAGGTGATGATCAACATGGCAAAATCTTCTTTTGAAACTTTCAATAATTCAAGGGCAAATTTTAGATCTACCAGTTTTAAAATGGCTGTGATAATAATAGCTCCGATGACTGCCTTTGGTAAAAAGTAAAAGGGACCGGTGAGAAAGAATAGAACAATTAGAATAAATACGGAGGCAATGATCAAGCTAATAGGAGTTTTGGCCCCGGCTTCTTGGTTTACGGCAGATCTTGAAAAACCTCCAGCACTGCTGTAAGAACCAAACATGGAACCGACTATTGCCCCTATTCCAATGGCCTTCATTTCTTGATTATTGTCAACTTCATGATCGTTCTTCATGTCTTGCAGGGATTTGGCAATTGAGATGGATTGCATATAGCTAATCAAAGCAATGGTAAGTCCAAGTGGTGCTAACTTTAAAAGATCATCCCATAGAATCCAATCACCGGTGAAAGGCGGGAATCCGGAAGGGACTGTTCCTACAACATTCAAGTCGTTTTTGGTTTCCCAATTCAGGAAATAAGTTAGAGTGGTTGCAAGAATGACGACGATGATTGGTCCCGGAATCAATTTTGAAATTCTCTTCAGGCTAATTAATATCGTTGCACTCGCCAAGGCAAGAATAAAGCTAAGGGTATTGGTGTCACCGATATTTTCAGCTAATTCTCGAACAACTACTTGAATCTGATTGGAGTTTTCCATTTGGAGACCCAAAACGTTTTTGACCTGACTCATGGCGATAATCAGGGCAGCCGCTGAAGTGAAGCCACTAATAACCGGTTTGGAAAGGAAGTTCGCAAAAAAGCCAAATCTCAAGAACCCGAAAATAAGTTGTGTCATACCAGCCAAAAAGCATACCGTAATGGCTGCAGAAACATAATTCATGGGGCTGGAATAATTCAAGGCGGATAAACCGGCTCCAATTATCAAGGAATCCATCGCGGCTGCACCTATCGACATTCTTCTTGAAGTTCCAATGAAAGCATATATGATTGGTGGGATCAAGGCAGAATACAATCCGAAAATAGGAGGTAATCCTGCGATTATGGCGTAGGCGATTCCTTGGGGAATTAAGATGAGACCGAGCGTTAATCCAGAAAGACCATCACTTTTAAAAGTTTTCGCATCATAATCTTTAAGTGTATGAAATAGAGGGAAATATTTTGAAAGGTCTTTCATTTAGAAAATAGCTTCTGATCCGATTTGGCTCAAAAATAATTAGTTTATTTGGGAATATGAAGTTGCAACAGCTCCTCAAAACTCTGGGACCAGGAATCTTATTCGCTTCAACCGCGATTGGAGTTTCGCATTTGGTGCAGTCAACCATGGCGGGATCAAAATTTGGTTATGGGCTTTTGTGGGCAGTCGTACTCGCAAATTTATTCAAATATCCCTTTTTTGAATTTGGGTCTAGATACGCCAATAGTACGGGGAAATCCATAATCGACGGTTATTATAAATTGTCGAAGATGGCCTTCTATCTGTATTTGTTCATTACTGCGATTTCCATGTTTTTGGTTTGTTCGGCAGTGCTCTATGTAACGGCAGGATTCATGGAAAATCTTTTTGGGCTGAATGAATTGCTTGGGTTTAAGAATGCGACCTTGATTATTCTTTTTGTGATTTGTGGCGGGATTCTTCTAATTGGAGAATATAAAGTACTGGATAAATTGATCAAAATAATTGGAATCACTTTGTTGCTAACAACATTAACGGCGCTATTTGTGGCTTTGTTCAAATTCGGGTATCAGGACAAAAATTTATTTCCTACGGGTATTTTATCCAAGGAAGAGAATATTCCCTTTCTTTTGGCTTTAATGGGGTGGATGCCAACAGCAGTGGATTTATCTACTTGGAATAGTTTATGGACGGTCGAACGCATTAAAGAAACTGGCTATAAACCCTCACTTAAAGAGACTTTATTTGATTTCAATTTCGGATATATTGTATCAGCTATTTTGGCGATTGTCTTTATTAGTTTAGGAACGATCTTGGTCTATGAAACTGGGACTCCGATTCCGGGTAAACCTGCAGAATTCGCCAATTTTGTTGTTGGAATGTATACCAAAAGTATTGGTGGCTGGTCTTATTTCATTATTGCTATTTCTTCATTTTGTATCATGTTTGGTACCGCAATCGCTGTGTTTGACGGTTATGCGAGATCCATTAAAAGGAGTTCTGAAATCTTAGTAGAAGAACAAGGAAAAAAGATAGGCACACATTTGATGTACCGCTTATCACTTTTATTTCTGGTAATCGGAACTTTTTTCGTTATTTTCTATTTTCAAAACGATCCCAAAGGATTCGGAAATTTGATTAAAGTAGCAACGATATCCTCTTTTTTAATTGCGCCAATAATTGCGATTTTTAATTTTCTATTGGTTCAGAAAAAATTTATCGGAAATGAGGCAAATCCCCCGCTTTGGTTAAATATTTTGGCTATCTTCGGGATACTGTTTTTGACAGGTTTCAGCGTGTATTACGTTGTTTTCCTTTTTAGTTAGAATGGGTTGGTACGAAAGAAATATCGGATATAGTCGTGAGTCGAGAAATTATTATCGTCGATCCGTAATTCGTGAAATTCGTGAAGAAAGAAGACAGAAGAAAAAACAAGTCAAATATGCTGGGATTTTCATTGGGAATCTAGCTTTTTTACTCATCACTTTAATTCTTTGGGCGACTTCTTACATGACCGCTGGAGTTGAATTGAATGCCAAAAAATTCCCCCTCAAAAGAGGTGTAGAGTTTGAGGTAAATCGGCCGGGTAAAATTCATGAATTGTCGCTCAAGCTTCCCTAT
>JAUICI010000103.1 GCA_030427935.1 Bacteroidia bacterium
TACTTTATGGCTTGCAAATAGAAAGGGATGGACTGGTTTCGTTCCAATCACAGATGAGTTGATGCAAAAATACATCGATGCTGGAGCTGAATACCTTTTAATTGATCGCGAAGAAACCTACAATCTCGATTTTGTGCCCAAATACACGCAAAATCAAGTGGGAGACTTTGAAGGTGTGAAAATCTTCAAACTGAATTAATCCATTTTTTGAAAATTCAGAAAGAAACAAAGGCTAATTCCAACCAAGAAAGCGACTAAAGCCGAGGAATAATACATCATTTGGGTCAGATTATTTTCCAACCAATCCAGATAAGGATAAACCAAAAAAGGAACTCCAACGATCAATATTACTGTGGCAATATTATTCCCCTTTTGAGCTACCTCCCGTTTTTTTTCGTCTCGAACAATAAAATGATGAATGCGAATTGCAATTAAATGTGCAACCGCAACTCCAATAATCAAGGTCAGAACCCCAATTATGGAAGTGATTTCTTTCGCATTATCATGAAACCAAACTAAAAACAAAGCGACAAAAAGCATGGCTCCGAATTGTAGTAGAAATCCAGTCAATGCCGATAGCACAAGATATTTACTCAGTTTTTGCATGTCGGACAAAGATAAAGAATTGTATTTTTGAATCTGCTTTATGGATTACAGTATCTTAAAATATATTCAAGATCACAGATGGGCTTCTTTAGATGAATTGATAATCCTAATCTCTGAGGAAACCACATCAATTACAATTGGAGCGATATCCGGAATGATCTTTTTAGGATTAATAATCAAGGATAAATACAAGAATTTAACTTTGATTGGATTAAAGACACTTGTGGTTATTATCATGAATGCCTTGGTGATTGGAATTCTAAAAGCTATTGTGAACCGACCACGACCTTTTGATACTTATTCTGAAATTGTCAAAATGAGTTCAGGAGGTAGTCCTTCTTTTCCTTCTGGTCACACCGCAGAGGTTTTTGCTCTGGCATTTTCCATGCTTTTTATTTTAAAAAACAAGATTGCCTTTTATATCTTCTTGGCTTGGGCGATTATTGTGGCTTACACGAGACTTGCTACCGGTGTGCACTACCCTTCTGATGTTTTAGCAGGAGCGCTTATCGGAGCTGCCATGGCCTACCTGATCGCAAAACTTTTTGAAAAATATTTACCAGAAGTGAATCCAAAAACTAAGATGGAAAAAGAGAAGAATTGAGGTAATCCTCAGCCGTATCGATATCATTTAGTACTTCCAGTTCCGATAGCGTCAACTCCTTATTCTGAATTTCTTTTTTAGTTAATTCATATACCAAAGAATCACTCCAAGGCTTTTCAATAAAAGGAAACTCATGTAGACTTTTCATACCAATCAAATAGTAGCCTCCGTCTTCGGCTGGACCAAAAACAAAATCTGTATGATTTAGGCCTTGGATAGATTCCAAGAGCACCTGTTTATTTAAATCAGGAAGATCAGAACCGATTAAAACTATTTTATCAAAGCCCATTTCAAATCCATTTTTAAAAGCGAGAAACATCCGCTCACCTAAGTCTTTTCCTTTTTGAACAAAATGCTCTGCAAATGGAAATAAATCCTCCTCTTTTTCATCCGTAAAATAAACATGAACGGTGCAGGCCTGAAGAGATTCAACGGCTTCTGAAGTAATTTTTAATAAGTCCTGATAGACTTGAAAAGCCTTTTCATCGCCTAATTTGAGAGCAAGTCGTGTTTTTACTTTTCCAAAAACTAAATTTCTAGCAAAAACAATAACCAAATTCTTGCTCATCTTAAAGACTTAAGAAATTCATGAGTTCTTTGTCCATCATGTGTGTTGGATGAATTTTACTCAAAGATTTAAACATGATGTCTTTTCTTTTGGGGTATTCTTTCTCCCAATCAGCCAACATTTCTTTGATTTTTTTCCTTTGCAGCTGTTCCTGAGATCCGCAAAGATTACAGGGAATGATAGGGAATTCTGCTAATTCAGCATATTCTTGAATCCATTTTTCATCGCAATAAATCAAAGGCCGAATGACTTTCAATTTCCCGTCATCTGTTTTAAAAATGGGTGGCATGGTTTCGATCTTACCATTAAAGAAAATATTGAGTAAAAAGGTCTCTACAACATCGTCTTTATGATGACCCAAGGCTATTTTATTTGCTCCAATTTCTCTGGCGTATTCATACAAAGTCCCTCTCCTCAATCTAGAGCAAAGGCTGCACATCGTTTTGCCTTCTGGAATTTTCTCAGTGACAATCTTATATGTGTTCTTTTCTAGAATTTTAAATGGGACGCCTTTTTTTTCTAGGTATTCTGGCAATACATGTTCTGGAAAACCAGGTTGCTTCTGATCTAAATTGACGGCGATAATCTCAAAATCTACTTTTTTGGTCGACTGAACAAAAAGCAATAAGTCCAGCATGGTATAACTATCTTTCCCACCGGAAAGGCAAACCATGACCTTGTCGCCATCTTGAACTATACCGTACTCTTCAATAGCTTTCCAGACTCCTTTTCGAATCTTTTTAACTAACTTCTTAGTTTCTATATTTTCTTCTATGAGTTGTACAATCATTTCTTAGAAACTCCGATTTCTTTAGCTTTTTCCAGCATAAACTGATAGGCTTGATCATAATCATTCTCAATATGCCCATCTAAAATAGCATCTTTAATTGCCGTTTTGATAACGCCTACTTCATAGCAAGGTCCCATATTGAATGTAGACATAATGAGCTCTCCTGAAATTGGTGGTTGAAAATTTCTTACGCGATCTTTTTCCTCAATCTGTTTCAACTTCTTCTCAACGAGTTTGAAATTCCTTTTGTACTTCTCGACTTTATATTCATTTTTCGATGTAATATCCGCATTGCATAAAGTCATTAGGTCTTCTAAGTCCTCCCCCGCCTCAAATAGCAAGCGACGAATTGCCGAATCTGTTACATTACCTTTTACTAGCGAGATTGGCCTCAAATGAAGTCGAACCAATTTCTGAACATATTTCATCTTTGCATCCAAGGGAAGCTTGAGTTTCTTGAAGATTTTTGGAATCATCTTAGCCCCTAAATCTTCATGTCCATGAAAAGTCCAACCTTGTTTATCATGAAATCTTTTGGTTCTGGGTTTGGCAATATCATGCATGATAGCCGCCCATCTCAACCAAAGGTCGTCAGTCTCTTTTGAAATATTATCGAGCACTTCAAGTGTGTGATAGAAATTGTCTTTGTGACTCTTTCCATTTTTAGTTTCGATTCCCTGTAAAGCAACCATTTCAGGGAAAAACTGATGCAATAACTTCGTATCGTATAACTTTTTAAAACCAACAGAAGGCTTTGGCGAAAGCACAATTTTATTGACTTCATCAATGATTCTTTCCGCACTAATAATCTCCAATCGATCAGCATTTCTCTCTATCGCGGCAAGTGACTCGGCTTCAATTCTGAATCCCAATTGAGATGAAAAGCGAATAGCTCTCAGCATTCTGAGTGGGTCGTCCGAATAGGTTTTATCCGGTTCCAAAGGCGTTCGAATAATCTTATTCTCCATATCCTCTAAACCGTCAAAAGGGTCAACTAAATAGCCAAAACTACTTTTGTTTAAACTAAGTGCTAAGGCATTGATTGTGAAGTCTCTTCTATTTTGATCATCTTCCAAGCTTCCATTTTCAACGATGGGTTTTCTGGTATCTCGGCTATAAGATTCTTTTCGAGCACCAACAAATTCAATATCATCCCCTTCATGCACAAACATGGCTGTTCCAAAGTTTTTAAAGTATTGAACCTTATCAATATCCAATCGTTTTGCCACTTTCTCAGCCAAATCCAGACCTGAACCAAGCACAACAATGTCGATGTCTTTACTCGGTCTCTTTAAGATCAAATCTCGCACATAGCCACCAATTACAAAAGCAGAAAGACCGTTTTCGTTGCAAACTTCACTAACCGTCCTAAAAATGGGTTTGTCTATATATTTTGAAAAATCTTCTTCCACTACTTTCGAATGATTTCAACCTCCCCTTTCTCTCCGATTTTAATGATGGATGAAGGAGTAGTCATTTTTTCATTTTGTCTCAAATTTACGACATAATCCACAGACTCAACAATAGATGGATCGATGTCAGCAAAGGATTTTGGCGACTCTTGACCAGAGACATTCGCAGATGTCGAGACCAATCCTGTCCTTAATTTCTGACAAAGCTGCTGGTTAAACTTATCTTTAGAAATTCGTATTCCTAGCGAACCATCTTCTGCCGTAATTAACTTAGAAATATTCTTAGCATTAGGATAAATAATGGTTGTAGGTTTTTCTGCAAAATCAATCAAATCGTAACAAACATCAGGTATTAAGGGAACATAATAGTTCAACTGTCTTTCCTCTCCAATAATCATGATATAACTCTTCGAATCGGGTCGATTTTTAATCTCATTGATTTTCTGAATTGCCTTTTCGTTATTGGGGTCGCAGCCCAAGCCCCATATCGTATCTGTTGGGTATAGAATGACACCGCCATTGCGGATAACTTCAACACATTTTTGAACTTCTTCACTGATCATTCTGCAAAGCTAATTCAAACGAAGAAAATTTGTATCGGATTTTGAATCAAAGATGAATTCTTTTGAAAAAATTCATGTCTTCCGAACGCTGAATTTTTTCTTTTTTCTCTTTTTGAACTTCAGAATTTTCATTCTTTTCATTCTTAGAGTTAAAAGGTTTTTTAGAACCTTTTTTTATGTCTGACAAATGAGTGGGCATACTTAAATTTTTCAGTTACAAATTTAAGCACTACGTTTTCTTCCACCTAACGCTAGGTCGAAGGATTCACGTACTTGGTCTAAAATGTCATGAAAATTGAGTTGAATGCACTAACATCCAAAAAAAAGATAAAGGTCAAGTATTTCATTCAATTCAAGATCTAGTCAATTATCATCCAAATCAGCACATCCGCACATCAACACATCAGTAAATTAACACATCAATTCCCGCCAGCTTTTTTCACCTTATAGCCCATGTCTAGCAGAAGATTGTACACTTTTTCTTTGTGATTTCCTTGTATGAGAATTTCGCCGTCTTTGGCGGTTCCTCCTACTCCACATTTGGATTTCAAGGTTTTACCGAGATCTTTTAAATCTTCATCTGAACCAATAAAACCCGTCACCAAAGTGGCTTCTTTTCCTTTTCGATTCTTGCGGTCAATTTGAACTCTTAAATCTTGATCTTCGGGTTCTAAGGTTTCTTCTTCGAACTCTTCATCGTAATCATAATCAAAATCTTTATTTGTGGAATAAACCACATTTAATCGCTCCTTCTTATTCTTCCCCATACCGCCTTAATTTAAGTGCTTTTGAAACATCCTCTAATATAATAAAATCAGGAGCTAAATTGAAGTCTCTTACCAGGTTTTGATAGGAACTTGTATTTAGATGTCCCACAACTAAGCCTGAATTCTGACAGGCGCGCACATTGGCTACATGGTAACTGGATTCTTTCAATAGTACTCCATCAAAGCCATGCTGAACAGCAACTGCAAATTGCTCTTGAAAATCATCACTTTCGTATATCCTAAATATTTTTGAATTCTCTATTTTGTTTAGCAAATAGGAATTCCTTGATACCACACATACCTGACCAGGTTCAAAACTTAGCACACTATCCAACTGGTTGATTAGTGCATTTAACCTTATTATTTCTTCTTCAAGATCCATTATAGCTGCATCCGACTTGATATCGATATAAATTTTAGCATTGTAATCTTGGACTATTTCAATGGCTGATTCCAGCTTACAGAGACCCATCGTGAGTAATTCTGGATATTCAAGCTCATGAATGTACTTGTCTTGATATTGGATAAAATCATGACATAAAAGTCCAACCGTATCTTTCGTAATCTGAAGATCTACTTCAACTGCGTCCAAGCCATTAGACAAAGCATTTTGTATCGATGCCAATGAATTTGGTTGGAAATCTGAATGAATCAGACCGGATCCTGCATGACCAACCAATTGAACATTCAAATTTGAATCGGGTTTCTGACAGGAATACAGAAAGAAATGGAGCATCAATATGCCAATCAGAGGCTTCAAGACTAAAAATGAAATTGATCGATATATAAGACCGAATCATTTTCGCTTCCAATACGATCACGAATCTCAAATTTGATTCGGTTCTTTAATTTGATATTGGATTTTAGTCTCAAGGAATCATCCATGCCATTTTTCCAAACAGGAATGAAAGTGTAAATCGTATCCGGATCTCCATTATTAAAGCTGATTCCATAAGAAATGATGAACTTATTCAAGTTTGGATAATCGACTTTCAGAGATTTATCCAAATAATTCACCTTAAATGCTCTTCTTCTCATTTGATCTATCTCCAATTTCAAATTTGCATTTTCGACTTCAAGCTCACTAATTTCAATGTCTTTTGCTCCGATAATATCAAGAGACTGCTTGGATAAATCTGAGTATTTCTCGAGATGCTCGTTGCTCACATCTTTTTGTAAATCCTCAAAAACAATCAATTCAACTTCACTTGTATCCAAATCATAAACCTCCATCTGGTTTTTCCAACCAATAATTACGGAAGGTGGAATTTTCGTTGCTCCTCCAAGAATGGGTTTGATTTCTATTTTGGATTTATGACTGCCGTATCCAAATGTATAAGTCGCCTGTACTTTATAATCTGATTTGTTAATGACGTCTTCTACATATTTCTGGGCTTTCTTATTAAAATTCCCTTCCAAGGTTACTTTGTAAAAAGAATAACCTGCAGGCACAATCAACAAGACAATCGTAATGATGGTATAAATTCTAACTTTCTTTTCAACCCTTGCATTCACATAGGAAACGACTGGGAATTTGAGATAGCGAACGAATAAATAAGTTGAAAGACAAATAAAGATGGAGTTTAATAGAAACAGGTAAAAAGCCCCCATGAAAAACTCCCATTCTTTAATCGAAAGGGCGAACCCAGCGGTACATAATGGTGGCATCAAGGCCGTTGCAATTGCCACTCCTGCTACAACCGTTTCCAATTTCCCTTTTGAAGATGCAATAACTCCAGCTAAACCACCAAAAAAGGCAATCAATACATCTCTAAAATCCGGATGTGTTCTTGCGAGAAGTTCCGGAGTAATTTCTTGATAAGGAGTTGCCAAAAAGAATAAGAAAGAAGCTACGATGGCAATGATTGTCATAACCCCAAAGTTCTTCAGGGAATCCACCATCAACTTAAAATCATAGATACCTGCTCCAAGCCCCATCCCTCGGATTGGACCCATTAAGGGAGAAATAAGCATGGCACCGATAACAACAGGAATGGAATTCGACATCAATCCAACCGAGGCTACAATAATGGAGCAAATTAATACCCATACATTGATTCCGGCAAAAGTTACATTGGATCTTATTTCACTTTCAGCTTGTGCTTTATGGACATCCTCTTTTATGGCAAATATCCCTTTCAGATATTCCCAAAAACTCGAAGAAGCATGAATCACATCTTTATTCAGATGAATTTTGGTAGGATCATCATCGATCTTGTCTCGATTCGAATAAGAACCATCAGCTGATTGATTTTCATCATCTAAGGGATCTTTCTTCTTGTTTTTATCCTTGTCAATTATGGAATCGTCTTCTGGTTCCTCAGCCATTTTATGCCTTATTTTTGATTCAGCAAATTAATCAATTTTTCCATTTCTTTTTGATTTCGATCGTTGAATATTGCCTCATTTATAACATTCTTCTCTCTTGTGGTTAAATGCCAGGATAAGGAAATGTTCTCTTTTGGGGATTTTTTCAAGTTGAAGGAAATAACATGAAAGGGCGTATCCAAATTCGAATTTAAAGTTGCCAATAATTCATCTTTGTCAAAATCTTGAGCTCTTGGGAAATTACCGTAGAAATTACCTAGTGGCATTAGGAGTTTATCTAACAAACTCAATCCTTTATCCGTTAAAATATGGTAATCTTTCTGTGTATCCCGAATCTCAACCAATACAATTCCAGAAGTATAAGCTTCGATCCAATCTTTTAAAGAAAGTATATAATCCACTGTAAATTTAGCACCATAATTGTCCCTTAAACCTGCATCCATAATCTCTAAACTTGGTTTTGTAGGGAGCGAAACCATGGGCATGATGTAAGGAAAAGTGGCATTCAACCTTAAGGCTGAAGTAAATTTGGTGTTCATGGGGTCTTTGTTTTTCAGTAGTTTTTGGAACTCCACATTTTCATAAGACAAAGGCAATCCTCTTGGACTCATTTTTTTGACACGATTAATAAAGTTCATAGGGCTTGAACTTATGATCAATCTGCGTCCATCATTGATAATCGTTGGAGTCAAAACCAATTGCGGAATATGTGAATAATACTCGGCTTCAGTATAGTCCCCTAGCCTTTTATCCATTACAAAATCTGTATTTCTATTCAAGCTTTGTTCAAAAGAATACCCTCTATCTTTTGTATAGGATTCCTTTCCATCATGAACCTTTTGATACCGAATGAAGATATCATTTGTTGCGATCGTAAAAGACATGAAATTCAATAGATCCAAGGAAATCTTTGATCGATATTGCTCCTCGAGAAGATTGTCTATCTCACCTTGTTGCTCCAATAAATAAAGTTCCCTAAAATAGGCCGCACCGATCATTCCCCCGGAAGCACCTGTGACCATTTTTACATTCTTAAAAAAACTACCTCCTGTTTCTTTATGAATGTTTTGCAAGACATTAAAAGTCCATAAAGCACTTCGCAATCCACCTCCGGAACAATTAATGATGACCAATTTGGGTTTTTCATCATCGGTTCGATCCTTCCAATTCTCCATTATTCTGATCTGATTATCCAAATCTTGCATGATGGAGGATTTATTATCTATGATATTCGATAAAACTTTAAGATTGTATTCAACTGGCTCACCTGAATACTGTAGACCATAAACATAGCTTTTGGATTGTAGCCATGGAATATTGTAAGATAGGTAGTTAAATAATAAAAAGGCTGAAAATAAAATTGCAAAAGTCCATCCTTTAAACCAAGAATAGGCCGCACTAATGATCATTAAAAAGATGGTGAACAAAAGTAAAATACTGGCTCCCGCTGGAATTACAAAAAAAGGAAACTCTCTAAAAATACCTAATAGAAAAAAGCCAAGCACCATGGCTATTTCAAAATAAGAAGCATTAAAATGGTTTTGGGTAAAAACCTTTTGAATCGTTTCTTCATCATAATGGGAAATATCTCTGGATTTTTTAAATCTAAAACCCGAACCAATATACACGTCCGTATGAAAGGTCTTTTTCCTCATAAATGTGGAATACCAAGGGTTTGGCTTGTTAAAAGTGGTATTAATCGGCTCTTCAATGGGGCCCTGCTTCCCACCTGTGATCGTTATGACATTTTTATTTACCCTGAAGAAATACAAAAGCGACAAAACCAGGAAGACCGTAATCCCTAAAAGATAGCCCAAAATGTCAAGCAAGAGTTCTCCAACTGGCGCCAATTCTTCCTGTACTTGAAAAATGCTGAATTTAACTATGAATAGGATTATAAATATTCCTGGAATTGTTGAGTTATTAATACAAAACTTAAAAAAAGGTCGATGTAAGGTTGCCAAAAACGGAAACATAGGTCCTAACATGGAATAGCTATATGTATGGAAAGCCATGATAAACCCTCCAGTAGCAAAGCCGAGTAAAACAAATGAGTAAAAACTCACTTCCCCCATGTATTCGGGAGCAAGAAATAAATATGGTACACCGTACTTGGATGCGATGGATTCAGTAACAAATCCGAAGATGATGGACCAAAAAATGATGGTTAGCAGGTTTTTTTTGAATTGCAGCACCAATAATTGAACAGGAAAAAACCTGAAAATAAGTCGAAGGAGATATTTTAATCTGACTTTAAAGCGCATTAAGAGAAAATACGAAAAATATTATTCATGCGCAAGTAAATTAGACCTTTGATCGAATTATCCGCATAATGAATTCCGATCCAATAATTCGATTTGTACAACTAACTGATTCTTATTCAAAAAGTTTGGGTTGCTCCGGGTCATCATCCGTATTGTCTTTGATGGCTTTACCTGAAGGCTTAATATCAAATTTGATTTCAATCGGTTTGTCACCATCCAAATTTCCTTCCACACGATCTCCGCGCAAACTATTTAGCGACTTTCCTTTAGGAGTTTTCTTTTCTTCCTCCATCTTCACCTCAGTGTCCTTTGTTTCAGCATCACCATCAGTTTCAGCCTCAACCTTTTCTCCTTCCTCTTGCTCCTGCTCCTGCTCTTGAACATCAACTTCTTCCTCTTCCGGCTCATCTGGCCATGGCTCTAATCCACCTTCAGGAATTTCAGCCAAAATCTCTTTGGTTTTCAGTTTTGTTAGCTGATTCCCTTGAGCTTTCATTCCTTTGATATCAATGAACTCTGAAAGATCTTCTATTTTATCTGGTAGATGCTTTGTTGCCTTTAAATGCTTATTGTAGACAATTCGAATCAAAGGTTTATAAGCTGTTGAAGCAAAATCTAAATGAGAGTGTTCATCTTCTGAAATAAATAAGACCTTTTTGTCTGAAGTAACTTCGCATAAAAATCTCTTTACATAATGCAGCTCTTTTTCCCCATCATAATAGACACAGGAAATTGGTCTATCTGGATGCCATTTTTCTATACTAATTAAGTCATCTGAAAATCGATTTGATAAATCAAAATTTGTTAACCTGTAATGACCTGACTTAAACAAGGTTAAAATTTTATCTTCTCCTCGAAACTGACCAAGATATTTTCCTCTACCTTCATGATTCAGTCGGCCAACAACATCGTCATACCAAACCTTGATAGCGGCTAAAGTTGAGGCCCCTACTTCCTTTTGTACAACTTTACTAATTAACTCTTTGGTAACTCTGTTTCCAGCAGAACCTCTTCCTTTAATCAATAATTCACCAAAATCAATATCGAATTTCAGTCTTTTCAGATGTTGTCTTGGTCTTAGTTGAACCGTTACAACCTCTCGATGTCCATCCGGATTTACAGAAAAATAGTGGACTTTCGAACCTTTTGTCCCCTTAGTTAAATCGTACTCTTTCTCTCTTGTAATCGATTTTACTGCGAATCTTTTCATCATGGATGGCCCTGTTTTACCATCTTGATAAATTAAATGGTAAATTGTTCGGGTATCTCCTTTTTTCCAAACCCCCACATGGATAATCCCTTTTCCAACAAATTTCTTGTCAGCGATTCGGGTGACCATCATTTTACCGGTATCGAAGAAAATGATGACATCGGATATTTCAGAACAATCTGCCACATACTCGGCTTTCTTTAGATTGTAACCAATAAACCCTTCATTTACATCAACATAGAGTTTTTTATTGGAAACAATCACCTTCTGAGCTGAAATATTATCAAATACTTTGATTTCTGTCTTACGCTCTCGACCATCTCCAAATCTCTTTTTAAGATCTTTATAGTAATCTACCGCATAATCGATCAGATTTTCCAAGTTGAAATTGATCTTTGCTAGCTCTTCTTCTATCCTTAGAATAATTTCATCCGCTCTAAAAGCATCAAATTTTGATATTCTCTTGATTTTGATTTCTGTCAAACGAACAATATCGTCCTCGGTCACTTTTCGCTTCAGTTTTTTTGTAAAAGGCTTTAATCCTTTATCAATTGCAGATATCACACCTTCCCAAGTCTCTTCTTCTTCAATCAAAGAATAGATCTTGTTCTCGATAAATATCTTTTCTAAACTCGAAAAATGCCACTGTTCCTCCAATTCCCCCCTACGGATTTCCAATTCCATTTTTAGGAGATTGACCGTTGAGTCAACTGAATTTTTCAGAATCTCCGTTACTCCAATAAATCTTGGCTGATCTTTATCGATAATCGAAGCGTTCGGAGAAATCGAAACCTCACAATCTGTAAAAGCATATAGAGCATCAATCATTTTATCTGGAGATATCCCAGGAGGTAAATGAATCATGATTTCAGCTTCTGCAGCCGTATTATCTTCAATCTTTTTGACCTTTATCTTCCCTTTATCATTCGCTTTCAAGATGGAATCAATTAGGGATGTCGTTGTTGTACCATAGGGAATCTCAACGATCTTCAAGGTTTTCTTGTCTACTTTTTCAATTTTTGATCGAACCCGAACTTTCCCTCCTCGCAGTCCATCATTGTAATTGGAAAAATCAGCCATTCCCCCATTAGGAAAATCAGGTAGAACTTTTGGTTTCTTTCCTCTTAAGACATCTATGGAACCATCAATTAGTTCTATAAAATTGTGAGGTAAAATTTTACAAGCCATCCCAACCGCAATTCCTTCTGCCCCTTGAGCTAAAAGAATCGGAAATTTAACAGGTAATTCTACTGGCTCATTATTTCTACCATCGTAAGATTTAGTCCACTCGGTTGTTTTAGGGTTGAAAAGTACATGAAGCGCAAACTTCGATAATCTTGCTTCAATATATCTAGGTGCTGCGGCAGAATCTCCCGTTAAGGTATTCCCCCAGTTACCTTGACAATCAATTAGAATATCTTTTTGACCTATTTGCACAAGAGCATCTCCGATAGAAGCATCTCCATGTGGATGATACTTCATCGTATTCCCAATGATGTTCGCTACTTTATTGTATCGACCATCATCCATTTCTTTCATGGAATGTAGAATTCTTCTTTGAACGGGCTTAAAACCATCCCATAAAGAAGGAACAGCTCTTTCAAGAATCACGTATGAAGCGTAGTCTAAGAACCAGTCTTCATACATTCCAGACAAAGGAATGATATTCTCCCCTCCCGAGTCTGACTTTCCACCATCATTCGAATTGTCCTGTGGATCTAAATTTTCTTCCTCTTGTTTGTCTTTTTCTTCGTCCATAGTTATTACTTAGGCTACGTCTGCATCTACGTCTTCTTCTAATCTCAAATTGGAAATAATAAACTCTTGCCGCTCTTGTGTATTTTTTCCCATGTAAAATTTCAAGATGTTTTCAATCGAATTGTCCTTACCGACTAAAACCGGCTCCAATCTCATTTCCTCTCCAATAAAATTCTTGAATTCATCTGGCGAAATCTCTCCTAAACCTTTAAATCGCGTAATTTCAGGATTTTTACCCAAACTATTAATGGCATCAATACGCTCTTCTTCGGAATAACAATAACGCGTCTCTTTTTTATTCCGAACTCGAAACAAGGGCGTCTGCAAAATATATACATGCCCTTTCTTTACAAGATCCGGGAAGAACTGTAAAAAGAAGGTCATCAATAGCATTCGAATATGCATACCATCTACATCGGCATCTGTTGCAATAATAATTCGATTGTATCTAAGGTTTTCAAGATCATCTTCAATATCTAAAGCGGCCTGAATCAGATTAAATTCTTCATTCTCATAAACCACTTTTTTGGTTAAACCAAATGAATTCAAAGGCTTTCCCCTTAAACTAAATACCGCTTGAGTATTGACATCCCGAGATTTCGTAATCGATCCACTTGCCGAATCTCCCTCGGTAATGAAGATGGAAGATTCTTCTCTTCTTTCATTCTTTTGGTCATTATAGTGAATACGACAATCTCTTAATTTCTTATTGTGTAAGCTCGCTTTCTTAGCT
>JAUICI010000104.1 GCA_030427935.1 Bacteroidia bacterium
AATATCGCTAATGAAGGTTCCTCTTTGATCAACATAATCAAAGTGACCAAGAGAATCGATATTCTGACCAAAAAGAGTCAGACTAAAAAGACTAAAAACCAATGTGTATAAATTCTTCATCTTATTAAAAGGACGAAAAGATTTCTTAATAATTGCCTGATTCTTCAAATAATTCATTTCGTAGTATCTTAGCGCCTCGCATGCAAATTCGTGAAAAAATAGCATTTTTCATATTGATTCCGGTTTTACTCCTGCTCTTTTTTATTAGTTTGAGTATCGGATCTGTGGATATTCCTACGGAAGAAATTCTAAATATTCTCCAGGGAGGAACGTCCCCTAAAAAGTCGTGGACACTCATAGTAGAATCGCGTTTAACAGAGGCAATCACCGCGATTTTTGCCGGAATCGGACTCAGCATTAGCGGTTTATTGATGCAGAATATCTTTCAAAATCCTTTAGCCGGACCAGGAGTTTTGGGGATTACTTCAGGAGCGAATTTGGGCGTGGCATTGGTCTTTCTTTTTTTTGGTGCTCAAAGTAATATTGGAGTGCTGACAGTTTCTGCCGCTATCTTGGGATCACTGGCTGTATTACTTTTGATAATCCTGGTTAGCCTAAGAGTAAAGAATAATGTCATAGTACTAATTTCTGGATTGATGCTTTCTTATGTCTGTGGAGCTGGAGTTAACATAATTCTTAATTATTCCTCCAAAGACCAAATTCAACAATTTGTTAGCTGGGGATTCGGGAATTTTTCGGCGGTTCATCCCGATGAGGTTTGGTCTTTATTAAGTCTTATAATAGGTATGACGTTTATTATTTACCTCTTTTCAAAAAACTGGAACGCCTTAATGTTAGGAGAGAACATGGCTTCTTCATTGGGATTAAATGTTTTTAGAACAAGACTTGTTGGAATTATATTTACGGGAATCATAACCGGAATTGTAACAGCTTATTGCGGACCGATTGCTTTCATCGGAATTGCTGTTCCCCACATCAGCCGCATGCTGATTAAACAGTCCAATCATTTTGTTTCCATACCTGTCAATATTTTAGTTGGATCGATTGTTTGCTTGATTGGCGTGATTTTCACCAAGTATCCAGTACCATTACCTTTAAATGCAGTTACTTCCTTGATCGGAGCACCCGTTATCATTTGGATTTTGATTAGTAAAAAAGCAGGATGGCGCATGTAGAGAATGACATATCGATTCATGGACTTCGGATTGCATACCGCGAACGAGAAGTTTTGAATATTCCAGATTTAAATTTGGAATCGGGAAAAATCTATGCTTTAATTGGTCCAAATGGTTCCGGTAAAACAAGTTTACTCAATGCACTTTCAGGAAAAGATCATTTTCAAGGAAAAATTGAAATTCAATCATTGGATTTAAACAAAATCAGTAGAAAAGAACTTGCTCAAAAGATTTCCTTCACCCCTTCACAGAATCCAACTAGTGCGATTAAGGTGGATGAATTTCTTGCTTTGAATCGCTTTGCACACACCAACTTTCTCGGCAAATTAAATGAAACTGATCATGTAAAAATCTCGGAGGCTATCCGAATGACTTCAATTGAAAAACTTGTAGAAAAGAACTTCAACGAATTGTCTGACGGTGAGAAAAAGAAAGTCATGATTGCGGCCTCTCTCGTTCAGGATTGCCCGATCATGTTGATGGACGAACCCACCAATTTCCTGGACATTGGGAATAAATATCAGTTCGCACAGCTATTGAAAAGAATTCAACTTGATTTAAATAAGACAGTCCTGATCTCAACGCATGATCTGGAACTGGCCTTTAGTGTGGCTCATGAATTTTTACTCATCCTAAATCAGGAGGTAGTGAAAATGGAAGCCGAACAAGTAAAGTCGAGTAAAACTCTGGAAGAAGTATTCAAGGATTACAATATTCAGACTGACGAAAAAGGTAATTTCAAATTTAGTTAAAATGGAAACGCTTATAAGTCCGATGGACATCCCCAAATTTCCTTTTGAAATCGATCATAAAGACTCGATTGTAAGCATGGGATCTTGTTTTAGTGATCATATTGGAAGCAAATTAGACGAGTTGTGGTTTGACATACTAACCAATCCTTTTGGTGTCATGTTTAACCCCATTTCAATTGCCAATCTGATTGAAAGAGCATTGGAAGAAAAGTTTTTTACGGAAACGGATATCCAACAGCGGAAGGACATTTATTTTCTTTTTGAGACACATGGGAAACTGGCAGACACCTCAGCGGAAAAAGTTCTAGACAATGCGAATTCAGCCTTAAAAAAACTGAAAACACAACTTGAGAAAGCACATATACTGATTCTCACTTTTGGAACTTCATTTTATTTTGAATTGAAAGAAGAAGAAAAAGTAGTAGGAAATTGTCATAAAATGCCTCAGAGCCTTTTTGATCGAAAAAAAGTAAAATCCGATCAAATTGTTAAAATCTATGACGAACTTTTGGATGAAATCCGGGGAATTAACCCAAATATTCAGGTTGTTTTTACTGTAAGTCCAATTCGCCATACAAGAGATGGTTTAGTGGCAAACAACAGGTCCAAAGCTGAATTGTTAATTGCCTGTGAGCAACTGGAAAACCATGCATTTTGTCACTATTTCCCCTCATATGAAATCCAGCTAGATGTATTAAGAGATTATAGATTCTATTCAAGAGACTTGAACCACCCCAGTGATCAAGCCATTGACCTGATATTTGAAGAGTTCTCCAAAGTTGTTTTTTCAGAAGAGAAAAGAAAAGATTTGAAAGAAATACAAAACATTGTTTCCCAGGAAAAACACCGATCACATTTTCCTGAGTCCGAAGAAAGTCAACTTTTTCAAAAAAAATTATTGGAAAATAAAACCGCCTTAAAAGGCCGAATTCTAGGCTAAATTCGACGCAACACCCCTTTTTAACCACCTAAATACCAGTACATTCGACTAATTTTTATGATATACGAAATTAATATTGTAACTTGTAAAGTTAAATCGAGTTATACATTTAGTAAAAAAAATTTCAAGTAGGTGTAACTTTTGCCACTGTTAAGTTGTTTTAGCTGTCAAAAGGAACCAAAAACTTTAAAAACTACTGAGATAATTTGAATCGCAAAGAGTACAATAGCGCAGTAACTGAGCACTCCGGAAGACTTTTCGGATACTGTTTGAAGTTTCTTCAAAACAGGCAAGATGCCGATGATATTGTACAAGATGCTTTTAAAAAGTTATGGGAAAACCGAAAAAAGGTTGACTTCGCCAAAAGTAAATCCTGGCTTTTTACAACAGCTCACAATGCGATGATTAATTACAAGATTAAGAACAGCCGAATGGTCTCCATGGAGATTCTTCCGGAAAGTTCTTCAAAGGCTTATTTCTCTAAGCGATTAGAAACTAGAGAAATCATTGAAAAAGCCATGAAGAATTTACCTCCAGTACAGAAATCAATTGTATTGATGAGGGATTTGGAAGGATACAATTACAAGGAGATTGGTGAAGCACTTGATCTATCAGAGTCTCAGGTTAAAGTTTATTTGTTCCGTGCAAGAAAAAAATTAAAGAAGCAGCTAAAAGATTTAACAGAATTAGTGGCATGACAGGCATCAATAAGAACAATATTGAAAAGTGGCTCTTCGATTACTATGAAGGTAACTTGAATCAGGAGGAGAGAGAAGCTCTTGAGAAGTTCGTTCTTCTTAACCCGGAGTACGCATCTGAAATGGATGCTTGGTCTGAGGCCTATGTTGAAAACGAAGAATTCGAGTATCACAATACAGAATCCCTTTATCAAAAGAAAAGAAAAATTGGTTGGATCGGTTGGTCTTCAGCCGCTGCTATACTTATTACAGGTATCACTCTTTCATTCCTGTTCTTCTCTCAACCTGCAGAAATGAATTTAGACTTGGCTGTTGAAATACCAAATCAGAAAAAAGATGCTTTCAATCCTTCTATCGTTTCTGAAAATAGAATCCATTCTACATCTTCAAATTCTTCAAATGATCCTATCGTCGCAGATGAAAACATCGAATTGACGAATGAGTTGAATGATCAAAATTTAGCGATGAACGAAGGCTTTGTTCATCCATATAAGCAAAAGAATGTAGATCAAATCAAGAAAAATGACGCTAATAAAGCTGTGGTTAACTTGAAAAAAATGGATCAAAAACAAGCCAACCTAAAAAATCAGGATTCAAATCTTAAAATGATTCAAAATAATGCGAAGGAAGATTTACTTGTTGTAAATAAATCAAACAATTCGCTTAATCAAAATAACATCTCCGATGGGCAAAATCACATCATCGCTCAAAATCAAAAGACCAATCTTAAAACAGATTTGAAGTCGGATGATATTGAGTTAAACAATGAGGTTGTAGCAAATAATAAGTCGAATGACGAGCTGATTTCCGTTATCCCTGGAAATGCCAACAACCCAGTTGTAGAAAATGAATTTGCTCATTTGGAGCCTGTTAAAGCAGAAGTAGATAAGGACATTATCTTATACCAAGCTTTAGGAAAACTAGACTTTGATTCTGGGAATTACTCAGGATCTTATGATGGCAACCCGGATTACTCAAAATCATCCGACATTGATCTTTCAGCTAATTTGAAGAACTCTTCAAGAAAGACCACATCCAAGTTTATCCGAGACATCAAAAGAGCCTTTAACAACCCTTCTGGTGTAACAAATTTGAGAGACCCGAATTTGGTCATCCCTGGATTTAACCCAATTGCATTCAACCCTTCTTTAGCAGGAGGAATGTTGAAAACAAGAATCCAATTATCTTATATGAACCAATGGACCGGAACTTCACAAATGCAGCATATGGGTAACTTATCAGTAGACAGCTATGTTTACGCGATGAGAGGTGGAATCGGATTCAATCTTCAGTTTAGAGATTTCGGAAAAGGCATGTATAGAAATTACGATGCTTCTTTAATCTATTCTCCTAAAATCAATTTTGGAAAATTCTTAGCTATTGAGCCTTCCATCAAGTTTAATGCTGGAGCGTACACGTTGGATCGAGATAAAGTTCAGCCAGGAGGACAAATTGAAATGGAAAGAGGAAATATTTACCAAACTTTTGAATCTGGAGAAACGCCAATTGGAAGTCAGAAAATATATTATGATTTAGGAGTTGGTTTGTTTGTAAATACTAAATGGTTTTATGCTGGATTCTCGATGGATAATATTTTCAGACATAAAGAGAATATTTTCAGCAATGATTTAGTTGATCAAAGAAGAGCGCCATACAGAATCAATGCAGTAATTGGTACGGACTTTGAATCTAGAAATAAGAATTTTAGTGGATCTCCATTCATCGTTTACCAACACTATGACAAAAACAACGAATTCTATTTTGGTTCAAACTTCAGATTCTACTGGGGAACAGCCGGAATAAGCGTATCAGATAAAGGTAATATCTCTGCTCAAGCCGGGATCCAATTCAAGAAATTTAAAATGATGTACCAGTACGACTGGACAAAATCAGAATTGATGGGAGTTAAAGGTCACTCACACGAAGTGATGTTTAGGTTCACCATTAAACCGAAACGTTCACTTGCTAAAAACTTAGAATATTAAAAATAAGGAGGACAGATATATGAAGAGATTGATACTATTTTTAATGATTGGGCTTAGCTTATTTGCTAGCAATGAAGCAAAAGCTCAGGATCCGCATTTTTCACAATTTTATGCAAATCCGCTCTACTTGAACCCGGCTTTAGCGGGAACTCACGGATGTCCGAGATTGAATTTCAATTACCGAAATCAATGGCCAGCCCTATCAGGAACATTTGTTACCTATAGTGCTTCCTACGATCAGTACTTCGATAATATCTCTGGCGGTATTGGAGTTTTGGCCACTTTGGATCAGGCCGGTAAAGGAACGATTAATCATTTGACATTTAGCTTCATTTATGCTTACCACTTAAAACTGGGAAGAAAATGGAGATTGATTTTTGGTGCTCAGGCAACTTGGAATCAGAAGTTTTTGGATTGGGATAAACTTTCATTCGGTGACCAAATCGACCCTAGAAGAGGATTTATTTACAATACTGGTGATCAACCAAGAGGTGGAACTAGAGGTTTCTTCGATGTTTCTGCTGGTTTTGTGGTTTACAACGAATTCTTCTATGGAGGATTTACTGCGAAGCACTTAAACATGCCAAATGAATCGATGATCGTTGGAGAATCCAAAATGCCTATTAAGATGACTGCACATGTTGGAGCAGACATTAAATTTGGAAAAGGTTCGAGATATTCCAATACTACATCACTTTCGCCAAACGTAATTTTCCAATACCAACAAGGTTTCATGGAATTGAACCTAGGTTTGTACGTGAAATATGGTGTGATTCGAGGTGGAGTTTGGTGGAGAACCAACGATGCTTTCATCATCATGCTTGGATTAGACACAAAAGTATTTAAAGTAGCCTATAGCTACGATGTTACAATTTCGAGATTAACTAACGCTTCAGGAGGTTCACATGAGGTTTCTCTGGGACTTTACCTGAACTGTAAAAAGAAACCAAGAGGGTTTAGAACAATTTCTTGTCCTTCCTTCTAAAAAAAGTTGTAACCAAACTAATTGAACTCGTTATTGAGTTAATGAAAATTGAAATTGAGAAAAAAAGAACTTAAATATAACATGATGAAAAACCTGAAAATGATCGCTGTATTTGCGGCGGCAGTGTTTATTGCTAGTTGTGGTAGGGAAAGATCTGGTTCTACTGGTTGGGAATATAATAACCCGAAAAATGGAGGGTTTCAAAAAGTCCCATACTACGACCAAGAAACTGGACCTGGTTTGGTTTTTATCCAAGGTGGTACATTTACCATGGGTAGAGCTGAACAAGATGTGATGTATGATTGGAACAATGTACCGAGAAGAGTAACAGTTTCTTCTTTTTACATGGATCAATTTGAGGTTACAAACTTTTATTGGTGTGAATACCTTTACTGGGTAAAGAGAACTTACACTACTTATCCAATGGTTTATAAAAATGCTTTACCAGATACAAACAGTTGGAGATCAAAATTAGGGTTCAACGAACCTTATGTTGAGTATTATTTAAGACACCCTGCCTACAGAGACTATCCTGTAGTTGGAGTTTCGTGGTTACAAGCAAATGATTTTTGTAAGTGGAGAACGGATAGAGTTAATGAGTTCATTCTTATTAGAGAAGGTATTCTTAACATGAATCCATTCCAAGAAGATGATCCATTTACAACAGACGCCTTCATGGTTGGTCAGTATGACAATGAAATCAACCAATTGATGCCAGATCTAGATCCTGCTAAAGGAGCTGGTGGAACAAGAAGAAAAGATCTTGGACAAAGAATCCCTAGAACTGCTGATGGTATTTTATTACCACGTTATAGACTACCAACTGAAGCTGAATGGGAGTTCGCTTATTATGGATTAGTTGGTAATCTTCAAAATGAAGGTTCCGAGGTTATTACTGACAGAAGATTGTATCCATGGGATGGTCACTGGGTTAGACAAGATGATCAAAAATTCCAAGGTCAAATTAGAGCGAACTTTGTTAGAGGACGAGGTGACTACATGGGAGTTGCTGGTCAATTAAATGATAATGCAGACATTACAGCTCCTGTAATGGCATATTGGCCAAATGATTACGGTCTTTACCACATGGCTGGTAATGTTTCTGAGTGGGTAATGGATGTATACAGACCACTTTCGCATGAAGATTTTGATGAATTCAGACCTTTTAGAGGAAATGTTTTCAAAACAAAAGTATTGAACAATGCAAGTGAGGTGGACGACAAGAACACGATTACACTTTACGATGTACACGGTATCAAAGAATATTTGAACCAGTTCGAAAGAATTAGATACCAAAGATTGACTGGTAATCCATACAACCCGCAAGAAGATGCAGATACTGCTTTCTTTAAGACGCCTTATGGAACTCAGATCAATTCTCACATCAGAACATCGAATCCTGTTGAGAATGGTTTACCACCAGATCAGTATTACCTTTCTCAAAATAGAAGATTGGATTCTTTAGAGAAATTCATTCTATTCAGAGTTAATGATGTAGTAAATAGAGCGATCGAATTAAAAGATATGAAGTTCTATATTGAAGCTTCTCAATTGATTCAGGATGAAATTTTTGATGGAATTTTCCTTGATGAAGCCTTAAGAGATTCATTGGATTATGAATATTCACTTGATATTGTACCAATGTTGAGAGCTGGAATTTCAGAATTCATCGTAAACACTCCTGGTAGATTGAAGTGGAGAGAAGTTACTGCTGAAGAAAACATCAACAGAAGAAATTACAAGCATTCTAATTACATCGATCACTTAGACGGTGACATCGACTACTCTCTAAACTACGATAATGAAAAATATAGAGAGGAAGTGAACCAAGGTGTTAGAAATGTAGATATTGTAATGTATCAAGATGAGTATGAAGAAGTAAATCGTACAGGTGGACAAATTAAGTCTGGAAACGATTACGGAAATACGCATTGGCCAACAACACTGATCTCCGATAAAACGAGAGTTTATAAAGGTGGATCTTGGGCAGACAGAGCTTATTGGCTTGTTGGTTCAAACAGAAGATACTTAGAAGAGGACATGTCAGATTGCACAATCGGATTTAGATGTGCAATGCACAGAGTAGGTTCTCCTTACGGATTAGGAAAAGGCGGAGGAAGAACGAACTCTAGATGATAAATCCTAATTAGTCTAAAATATTAGTAAATTAATCCCCTGAAATTTCAGGGGATTTTTTTATGGATAAAACTGCGCTTTTTGAAGAATGTCTGAAGCATAATATATCAACAGACACAAGAAATATAAACAAGGGAGATGTCTTCATTGCATTAAAGGGAGATAATTTTGACGGAAATTCATATTGCGACCAAGCACTTGAACAAGGAGCTGCAATGTGTATATCTGATTCTTCCACAAACCTTAACAAGGAAAATATCCATGTCGTTCCAGATGGTCTTACTTTTCTTCAAGAACTAGCGAATCACAAAAGAAAAAAACTGAAGATACCAGTCATTGGTATTACAGGAAGTAATGGAAAAACCACAAATAAAGAACTCATACATGCTGTGCTTTCCAAAAAATATAGAACGAGTGCTACTAAAGGAAATTTAAACAATCATATAGGGGTACCACTCACTCTATTGGATATTTCCAATGATACAGAGATTTCAATCGTAGAAATGGGTGCCAATCAGCCAAACGATATCATAGAATTGGCTGAAATAGCTGAGCCCACCTATGGTCTCATCACGAATATTGGTGCAGCCCACCTTGAAGGATTTGGAAACCTCCAAGGTGTCCTTACTACCAAAAAGCAACTATTCGATTTTATTGAAAGAAATGTCGAAAATACGATCGTATTCAACGCAGATGATCCAATTGTTGCTGATATCGTTCCAAATGTTCGAAAATTTTCTTTTGGAAAAAATGAAGAACTAAAAATTGAATCAGTCAGAGCAACTCCATTTCTTGAATTTCAATATTCGTATAAAGACTACTACTCTCCTATTCTGCAAACAAATCTCATTGGGGATTATAATATCAATAACTTTATGGCTGCAGTTTCTTTCGGGATATTATTCAACGTTTCAATGGAAAAAATCAATCAGGCATTGACTGAATATACTCCTAGTAATAATCGATCACAACTTACAAAAACAGATCGCAATCAACTTATTGTCGATTGCTATAATGCAAACCCTACAAGCATGCAGGCGGCTGTTAAAAACATGATCGGAATCGATCACCCAAATAAAATTTGCGTTTTAGGAGATATGCTTGAACTTGGCTCCGAATCCCAAAAAGAACATAAGAGAATCATTGAGCTTATTTCAGAAAACAACTTAGACACTTATTTCGTAGGTAACGAATTCATGAAAGTTTCCAATAATTCAAAATGTTATCATAATACTGAAGAACTTCTTGAACAAGTGAATTTAAATGCATTTAAAAACAAACTTATACTTCTAAAAGGTTCTAGAGGAATTCAATTGGAAAAATTAATTTCACACTTATAACAAAAAAAGGCTGTCAAATGACAACCTTTTTTCTCTCAGAGCGGGAGACGAGATTCGAACTCGCGACCCTCAGCTTGGAAGGCTGACGCTCTACCAGCTGAGCTACTCCCGCGCGATTTAATTCTTGTTCGAATTATTTGAATGCAATTTTACGGAAATTATTGAGATTTTCTATATTTTGCTTTAAACTTTTTAATATGATCCTAATAATTTTATCCTCACTTTTCGGTCTTATTTTTTTGGTTGCTTTGGCTGGATTCCTACTACCAAGAAAGATTCATGTAAAAAGATCTATTCAAATTCAGGCTAGCACAGAAAGAATATGGTCTGAAATATCAGATTTCGAAAACTTTAAAATTTGGAACCCTTGGGCAGAAAAAGACCCTAATATGAAAGTGGACATTACTGGAAAGGCTAAGGGATCAAAATATGCTTGGTCAGGCAATAAGTCCGTTCGATCTGGATCCATGATGATTGTTGACATGATCGAAAATGAGAAAGTAGACTTTGAGCTTCATTTTGGTCAAAGCAAAACACCTTCTTTCACCTCCCTTATCATCGAAAAAGAAGAAAATGGCTCGAAGGTCACATGGACCATGGACACTGACATGGGTAATAATCCAGCTGGAAGATACATGGGGCTCTTCATGGATAAATTCGTTGGTAAAGACTACGATAAAGGACTGGAAAACCTAAAAGAAAAGTGTGAATCTGAACCACCATCTATCGACTGATAAATAAGGATTTTTAACTATCTGCTTAACATTTTTTAACAGCGTTTGAGCTTATAAAAAAACTGATTTTCGTGACATTTGTTCGTAAACACAAAACGGCGAATAAATGGAAGGAAATTTAGTTGGAACAGAAGGTATTAAAGCGATTAATGAAAAGATCCAAAAAGAAAGTGCCTTTGTTGATTTACTGACCATGGAAATGCAGAAAGTAATCGTTGGTCAGAACTACATGGTTGAAAGACTATTGATTGGTTTATTGGCTAATGGTCATATTCTTTTAGAAGGGGTTCCAGGATTGGCAAAAACTTTAGCTATCAATACGCTTTCACAGGCAATTGATGCTGATTTTAGTCGAGTTCAATTCACTCCGGACTTATTACCAGCGGATGTGATTGGTACCATGATTTTTAACCAAAAGAAAGATGAGTTCACAGTTAAGCGAGGTCCAATATTTGCAAACTTTGTTCTTGCTGACGAGATCAACAGAGCTCCAGCTAAAGTGCAATCAGCCTTATTAGAGGCGATGCAAGAAAGACAAGTCACTTTGGGGGATACTACTTATAAACTTCCGGAACCATTTCTTGTTTTGGCAACACAAAACCCAATTGAACAAGAGGGAACCTATCCCTTACCTGAAGCCCAGGTAGACCGTTTCATGCTAAAAGTATTTCTTGATTACCCTAAAAAGGAAGAAGAAAAACTTATCGTAAGAGCGAACATCCAAAAAACACCATTCCCTAAAGCTTCAAAGGTCGTGAGCCCAGAGGAGATAATAAAGGCGAGAGAAACAGTGAAAGAGGTTTATTTGGATGAAAAAATTGAAAATTATATCGTAGACATTGTTCAAGCTACCAGATACCCGGATCAATATGGATTAAATGATCTTGCTCCTTTAATATCATTCGGATGTTCACCTCGGGCGAGTATTAATTTAGCCCTTGCAGCAAAAGCCTATGCATTTATTCAAAGACGAGGATATGTAATCCCAGAAGACATAAGAGCTGTAGCTCCAGATGTCATGAGACACAGAATAGGTCTAACTTATGAGGCCGATGCAGAGAATGTGACTCAAAATGATGTCGTTAATAAGATTCTGAATACAGTTGAAGTTCCTTAAATCGATTTGGATTGGACACTAAAGAACTGATCAAAAAAGTCAAAAGAATTGAGATTAAGACCAAGGGTCTTTCTACTCAAATTTTCTCTGGGGAGTACCATTCTGCCTTTAAGGGAAGAGGTATGGCTTTTAGTGAAGTTCGAGAATATACAAATGGAGATGAGATCAGAACAATCGACTGGAATGTTACCGCTCGTTTTAATGATCCTTATGTTAAGGTTTTTGAAGAAGAGCGTGAGCTGACCGTTATTCTTTTGATTGACCTATCTGGTTCTTCTGATTTTGGAACATTAGAAAAAACCAAAAGAGAAATGATTACCGAAATCTCTGCCGTTTTGGGATTCTCGGCCATGTCGAATAATGACAAAATTGGAGCTCTCTTTTTTACGGATAAAGTGGAAAAATTTATTTCTCCTGGAAAAGGTCGTTCACACATTCTCCGCATCGTGAGAGAATTGATCGAATTTCAGCCGGAAAATAATGGAACAAACATTAAAGAAGCTTTAAGGTTTTTTCAAAATACAATCAAAAAAAGATCCATCGCTTTTTTAATCTCAGATTTCGATGATAAAGATTATGACGATTCTCTAAAAATTGTGAACCGAAAACATGATTTGATTGCATTGAGAGTCTATGATCACGCAGAAAGAAATCTACCAAAACTTGGTTTCACTAAAATTGAAGACCCTGAAACCGGGACATGGAAATGGGTGAATACCATGTCCAAAACTGTCAGAGAAAAGTACAAAGCAGCTTACGAGCAAAGAGAAAGAGAAATTCTTGATAAACTTAGAAAGTCTGGTATAGACTCCGCAAATATCGCAACAAACGAATCTTATGTTAAACCATTAATGCATTTGTTTAAGAAAAGAGTTTGAGACCATTAATCATCATATTAAGTTTTCTTTTTTGTTCAATTTCAATTGGACAAATTCAGGTGAGTTCCCAACTTGATCGAAAATCCATGAAGCTTGGTGAACAAACCACTTTAAAAGTCCGTGTTACTTTAACAGAAAAAGATTCGAATGCCCTGGTTATTTTCCCTGATAACAATAAGGAACTTTTGGTTGAAAGAGCAGATACGCCCATGACCGCATTTCTAGAGGTAGTCGATTTTTTTCTTGATACTCTAAAAGACATTAATACAGGAATTCTTTCATTTGAAAAAAACTATATCATTACAGCGTGGGATACGGGAATCTTCGTGATTGATACAATGAAAATATTAATTAACGATTCACTCTACCCCACCCCTTCCACATTTATTGAGATTTTGGATGTTGCAGTAGATACAACCAAAGACATTGTAGACATCAAAGAGATTTATTCGGAACAAGATAATCCTACAGATACTGCTGAATCCGAATCTTGGTGGTCG
>JAUICI010000278.1 GCA_030427935.1 Bacteroidia bacterium
TCAAAGTCGTAGACATCTCCATCCCCCAGGACAGCCTGATATCCTACTACGATAAAGTCCTCCCCACCCTTGAAGAGCTTGAAAAGCTCGAAGAATAGGCTGTGCCAGCCTTCATGAAAACAAATCATCCATTGTCACTTCATTTTGTGTCACTTCATTTTGGGCCCAAAGATTCGTGTATTTATTTTTTCTACCTATGATATCCGTGTGATACATGCATAATCAGCCAATTTTAGGATAAATAAACATGTTTTGGCTGCAAAGTCATGATCTTGCAGCCAGAAGTGTGTTTTTGGACCTGGTTTTGGCTGATTGTAGGAAAATATCCACACCCTAACCACAAAAAAAAACCATGGAACTACCCATCATCTCCATCGGCAACTCAAAAGGAATTCGACTCAGCAAGACCTTGCTGGAGAAATATGCAATCAAGGATAAAGTAGAATTAATCCTTGAAGAAGGATATATGATACTCAAAGTTCGAACTTACATTTCCGAATTCCGCCTTATAGCTCGAAAATTTTGCCTTGAATCAAAAGATGCATGATCTGTACCAGGAAATGCTGCCAATAATTTCCCCAATACATCCAACTGATCTGAAAAGACCGAAAACCATACAGAGAAAAAACCTGTAGCAGTTGCCAGATCAATAAGAAGAGTCATGGTCGGAATTCTGGCGTCTAAGGCAGTGGCATCTGCTAGTTGTTGTTTGGCGCGGAGGGCTTTTTGGAAAGCTTCTGTTCGATTTATCCATCTCCTATCAGAGGCGGAATCGGTGTCTGGGTATTTTTGCAAACCTACTAACTTTAGGGTGCCCTGAGCCTTTCTTTTTTCAGTAGAAGAAAGGGCTTGATTCAATTCAACTCTACCGTCAGAATGATATTGAAATGGAATAAAAGTGTTATGCAGATCAGGCCAAAAATAATCGAGTAAATCAATAGGAGTAGCTCCTTTAGTTGAATTGCAGTTGGTGCAAGCAAGCAAGAAGTTTTCCCAATCTAACTCTAATCCAGGAACAACGCTTTTTGGCTGTACATGCTCCACTGCTAATGAGGCATTCAGCCTGCTTTCGCAATACGAACAGTATTGCCCCATGCGATTGATGAGATCTTTTCTGGAAGCGCTATAAGTTGAAAACTGTTTGGGCTGATTGGTAATAGGGTCTAAGGGCCATGCCCCACGTTCTACTGGTCGCATGATGAATAGGGTTAAATACCAAGTTTTGCTAATTTTTCCATTTTTAGTTGAGCCGTGAACACAGGGTCTTCTGAAAATGGAATGAGCAATTCATCCAGTTTCTCTTTGATTTTTTCAAGTTCCTGAGCATCCTCTGTGGCCTTTCCCTTATTGACCAATTCAAAATATTCAGTTGCGACTTCTTCCATTTCTGTAAAATGCGCACTTTTTCTATGCGTGACCCCCATCACGCCTTCTGAAATTTCTTCGATTCCTAAACTTTGAAGGTTCAAATCTGTCTTCCGATCAAGATTAATTAACTCATCACTCTTAAGTGATTGAACAATAAATGGAGAATGCGTGGAGGCAACAAACTGAATCTTGGGAAAGGTATTCTTCAAATCATTTACCACCTTTTTTTGCCAACTTGGATGGAGATGTAGGTCTAATTCATCAATTAATACAACACCCGGAGTTTCCCTTATTGCATTTTCTTTCAAATGGGGATTCAATACGATACACCGATAAGCTATGTCGGCGACCATGCCTATCATATTCCTAACCCCATCACTTAACAACCGGTAGGGTAGTTGATTTCTGGGACCTTTATGAGCGTAGCCAACTAAATCATCTTCTTCAAAATCAAAAAAGATTTCATCCCATTCATCCACACAAGTTGAAATGGCTTCTTTTACAGAATCAAGGACCTTTTTATCCTTTTGTTTTTGGTAAATAGAAAGCTCATACGTTTTGAACCATTGTAAAAATCGTTTGCTATTTACAGAAGGCCAAAGACAATCCTTATATCCTAGAACTAGGCGGGAACCTTTGGATTGCGTTTTTTTTCTTCCACGTTTTGTAACCCAAAGCCTTCCTGTCCCAAAAAATACCATAATTGGTAATGTGACTTCTTTGCCGTTCCTTACCTCCGCTGCAATATCTCGAGCTTGGTAAGCTATGGGATTTGTTCCTTTACTTGTATTACTTCCTGAAATAGTTTCAATACTTCGATACCAGGAAATCTCATTATCTTGAAAATAACCCCTGGCTTCAACCCTACATGGAATTTGCCTTTCGACATGTTCCCCGAAATCTTTTAGGAGTACTTCATCTTTGTGAATTGTACGGGATGGCACTTCTGAAATACCTTGTAAATACCCGCCAAGAGCTACTGCCAATGCATCAAGAATAGCAGATTTGCCTTTCCCATTATCCCCAATAATCACTGTGAAATGAGGGTTAAAGGTAAATTCTTCATCCTCAAAGCACTTGAAATTGCTTAACCTTAAATTCTTGTAACTATTCAGCCTCCCCTAAACAGCGGCAAGTTGTTTGGCAAG
>JAUICI010000105.1 GCA_030427935.1 Bacteroidia bacterium
CGCATGGTGTTGGTTTGGTGATTCCAATTAAACCAGCGGAATAATTCTACCGTTTTGTGATTTCCTACAAGCGGGTAAAATCCTTCAGTTGAGAATTTTTTAAGACTCATTATTCCAGCGCAATAAATGAAATTGATTAAAAGAAAAACGGCGAAAACCGCTTTCGTCTTGATATCATGAAACACCTCTTTTTTATCTTTTAACCAAACCAAGAAAGGAATGAGCGTACTAAGCAAAATAACGACCACAGCGGAATAATAATAATCGTGAATTCCCAATAAGGGAAACCATAACATCACATAAAATAGAATTCCTCCAGCAATCACAATATTTGCCGAATAAGCGAATAAAGTTTGTCCTTTGAAATTGATCAGATTAAACCCGCCTACAAAAAGAAGTAACCAAAGCATGGGTCTGCTAAAAAGGACCATACTTGTAAAGTCTTTCATTCCTGCGATGACTTCTTCACCCTTATTGTCTTCCATTGCCCACAGAGGATGAATCGCATTAAATGTATATTTGAATCCGTGTTGCGCATTGTAAATACTCGCGTAATAATACCAGGCAAAGATGGAGACTAAGGCAACTCCAAACCCAATCCATTCGAGTTTTAGATTCCTAAATAATTTCCGTTCTCCCAGAGTTTTGAACTTCGTAATGGTTTCAACGACGAGTATGAATCCTAGGAAGATGACGATAATCAAACTGGATACTTTGATCAAACCTGCTAAGGAGAAAAATAAGATTGCGAGCCAGAACCATTTTTGAGAGTCCTGCAATTGATACCGCAAAAAGAAATACAATCCAATCAGAATAAAACAAATGGAAGGGACATCGGTAAGGAAACTTACGCCATAGTAGGCAAATACAGGTGAAGTGAAAAGAAGTAGGGAAGTTGAGATTGACCAAAATTCATTTTCGAGTAGAAGTAAAAGGGATCGATAAAGGGCAAAGGTTCCAAAAAATAAAATGATCAAATAAAAGATCCGATACGACCAGTAAGAAAAACCAAAAAGCTTCCAAAATCTACCCACCATGTAATAAAGAATGGGAAATTCACCGGCTGATTTACCAGATTGAAATTGATCTCCATATTGCAAATGCATTTCAGGTTCAAAGAAAGAAGCGCCTTCTTCATAGTTCTTTGCAAGTGATAAGCAATCGGTTTGTCTCCAAATATGTACATTTTGGGGTGGTGCGTTCAAGAAATCATGGTAATAGACAATGGCCATAATCACGAATCCAAGAACAAAATACAGGTCTGATTTCTTAAACATGTTCATCTTTGAGGAGCGAATATACTTAAAATTCAAATGTAAGCTGACCATCCTTCGTCTCCGTTTTGAAACCACTGATTTGTATTCCAATGAGCCTTATTCCCTTAGTTAAAAGGTTTTCTTTCGAAATGATTTCCTCCAAACATTTGTTTAATTGATTTGGCGTTCGGATTTCTTTTTTGATAGATTGACTGCGAGTTAGATTCGTGAAATCCTCATATTTGATTTTCAGAGTAACTGTTCGACCATATTTCCTGGACTTTTGAATTCTAGACCACAGGATTTCTTTGATTTCAGCTAAAGACTCTTGGAAAGTTTCCTTGTCGTAAATATTACTTGAATACGTTCTTTCAGCACCCACACTTTTTCGAACCCGATCTGATTTTACTTTTCGATTGTCAATCCCCCTGGAAATATTGTAGAAAAAAGGGCCGCTTTTCCCAAAGAGCTTGGATAGTTCGGGTTTAGTATATTTCAATAAATCCTCGCCTTTAAAAATGCCCAATCGATTCATTTTATCTGCTGTAACTTTTCCAACTCCGAAAAATTTCTCAATGGCCAAACTTTTAACGTATTCAGGACCTTGTTCAGGTGTAATTGTAAAAAATCCATCGGGTTTATTTACTTCCGTAGCTATTTTGGCGAAGAATTTAGAGTAGGAGATACCCGCAGAGCAAGTGATTCCAACTTCACTTCGGATGGCCTCTCGAATTTGATTTGCGATCATGGTTGCGCTTTGTAACTCCATTTTATTGTAAGTCACATCGAGAAAGGCTTCATCTAAAGCCAAAGGTTCAATCTCGTCCGTGTATCGTCTAAATATTTCGTGAATCTTGGCCGAAACTTCTTTGTATCTATCGAATCTTGGTTTGACAAAAATAATGGAAGGACAAATTCTATAGGCTTTTGCGGAGGGCATTGCGGAACGGATTCCGAATTTTCTTGCTTCGTAACCTGCCGCTGCTATAACACCTCTTCTCGAGTTCCCACCTACAACCACAGGTTTGCCTTTTAGATAAGGATTGTCTAATTGCTCAACAGACACATAAAATGCGTCCATGTCAATGTGAATAATCTTTCTGACTTCTTCCTCCATGTGCTAATAAATTTACTGAAATTGTTCCTAAATCATCAGCACATCATCAAAATGAAAAATTAGTTGATTACTTTTCCTCGCACCATTTTCTGGCATTCACAAATGCTTCCAGCCATGGACTCACTTCATCATTTCGATCCGCTGGGTAATAGGCCCAGTTCCAAGGGAAAGTAGATCTTTCTAAATGCGGCATCATCACTAAATGTCTTCCATCATCAGAAGTTAGCATGGCAGTATTGAAATCAGAACCATTTGGATTTGCAGGGTATCCAGAATATCCATATTTCCCTACGATTTGGTATTTGTCTTCCGAATAAGGGAAGGCAAACTTACCTTCACCGTGTGCGGCCCATATTCCAAGTTTAGATCCTGCAAGCGAGGACAGCATGACAGAATTATTTTCAGCAATCTCAACGGATGTAAACGAACATTCGAACTTACCTGAATCATTGTGCAGCATTTTTGGTTTTTCTTCATGATCAGGGTTGATGAGTCCTAGTTCCACAAAAAGCTGACAACCATTACAAACCCCAAGAGACAAAGTGTCTTTTCTTGCAAAGAAATTATCCAAAGCTTTTTTTGCTTTTTCATTGTATAAGAAAGCACCGGCCCAGCCTTTAGCTGATCCCAAAACATCTGAATTGGAGAATCCTCCAACGGCTGCTATAAACTGAATGTCTTCCAAGGTTTCTCTTCCTGAGATTAAGTCGGTCATATGCACATCCTTCACGTCAAATCCCGCTAAATACATGGCGTTTGCCATTTCTCTTTCTGAGTTTGAACCTTTCTCACGAATAATTGCAGCTTTGATTTTCGGTTTAGAAGCATCCAAAACGGGTTTCTTTCCTGTGAAAGATGCAAGAAAGTTGAAATCTAATGCTTGATTCTTATAATTATCAAATCTCTCTTTTGCTTTTACTTCGCCAGATTGATTGCGATCCAATAAGTAAGATGTTTTGTACCAAATATCTCGATATTCAGGAATACTGAAGGAGTAATTCGATCTTTCTGTATTTATTTCGAGCTTTTCTGAACTTGTTGATTTCCCAATATTCGAAAAACATATATTGTTGTTATTCAGTCTTTTTTCGAGACTATCTAAATGATTAGTTTCAATAATTATCCCTGTGTTTTCAGCAAACAATAAATGGGCATCGTCTTTTGATTGAAGTCCTGATAAATCGATTTCAGCTCCAACTTTGTTGTTTGGAAAACACATTTCAAGGAGAGTAGTAACGATACCGCCAGAAGAGATATCATGACCAGCTGTTATTTCACCTGCCTTTATCGCATCTTGAATCGTATTGAAGGTGTTTTTAAAGTGTGTGCTATCTAAAACCGAAGGTGCTTCAGTTCCCAATTCGCAAAGTATTTGAGCAAAGCTTGAACCTCCAAGTTTCAGTTCATCAGATGATAAATCAATATAAATCAAATCTCTATTTGGAGTCATTTGTGGCTCAACAACCTTTTGGATGTCGGAACAATGACCTGCACCAGAAATAATTACGGTACCTGGAGAAATAACTTCTTCATTCTTGTATTTCTGCTTCATTGATAAGGAATCTTTTCCAGTAGGAACATTGATTCCAAGTTCAATCGAAAAGTCTGAAACGGCTTCTACTGCTTTGTATAACCGAGCGTCTTCACCAGGGTTTTTACATGGCCACATCCAGTTTGCAGACAAGGAAACCGATTTCAATCCTTCTTCCATAGGAGCCCAGATAATATTGGTTAAACACTCCGCAATAGAGTTTTTCGAACCAGCCACTGGGTCAATCAGTCCTGAAATAGGAGAATGTCCGATCGAAGTTGCTACTCCACTTTTTCCTTGGTAATCCAAAGCCATGACACCCACATTATTTAAAGGGATTTGAAGGAACCCAACGCATTGTTGTTTCGCTACTCGACCCGTAACACAACGGTCAACTTTGTTGGTTAACCAGTCTTTACAAGCAACGGCTTCCAGTTGAAGAATGGCTTTGAGGTAAGATTCTATTTGGTTCACATCATACTTCAAATCAGCATAATTCGTTTGAACCGAAGAATCTTCCATGATGGTTTTTGGAGAAGAACCAAACATGTCTCCAAGATCTAAATCCATTGGTTTCTTACCAGTTGAAGATTGCTCAAAAGTGAAGCGATGGTCATTTGTTACATCACCAACTTCATAAAATGGTGAGCGCTCTCTTTCTGAAACTCGCTTTAATTCTTCTATATGTTCTTTGGAAATTACCAATCCCATTCTTTCTTGAGATTCATTTCCAATCAATTCTTTTTGAGAAAGGGTAGGGTCACCAATAGGTAGTTTATCCGTATCGATTTTACCTCCAGTTTCTTCTACTAATTCGGAAAGACAGTTTAAGTGTCCTCCCGCCCCATGATCGTGAATGGAAACAATCGGGTTTTTCCCGGATTCTACCATTCCTCTAACCGCATTTGCGGCTCTTTTCTGCATTTCCGGATTGGATCTTTGAATCGCGTTTAATTCGATTGCAGAATCAAATTCTCCAGTGTCTGCTGAAGAAACCGCAGCTCCACCCATTCCAATTCTGTAGTTTTCACCACCAAGAATTACAATCTTGTCAGAAGCTTTTGGTGTATCTTTTAAAGATTCCTCTTCTTTTCCATAACCAATTCCACCAGCAAGCATGATCACTTTATCAAAGCCTAATTTTCGGGCTTCTTCTTTATGCTCGAAGGTGAGTACAGAACCTGAAATTAAAGGTTGACCAAATTTATTTCCAAAATCAGAAGCTCCATTTGAAGCTTTGATAAGAATATCCAAAGGAGTTTGGTAAAGCCAATCTCTGGCTTCCATTCCTTGTTCCCAAGGTCTGTTTTCTTCTAATCTTGAGTAGGATGTCATGTAAACCGCCGTACCAGCAAGAGGTAAAGAACCTTTTCCTCCAGCCAATCGATCTCGAATTTCTCCTCCAGACCCTGTTGCAGCTCCATTAAAAGGTTCTACTGTTGTCGGGAAATTATGTGTTTCCGCTTTCAAAGAAATTACGGAATTAAAATCTGTAGTTTGATAAAAGTCAGGTTTATCAGCTGATTTTGGGGCAAACTGTTGAACTTTTGGTCCTTTAATAAAGGCTACATTGTCTTTATAAGCCGATACGATGGAATTCGGATTCTCCTCAGATGTTTTACGAATCATTCTGAAAAGTGAATTGGGCATTTCTTTTCCGTCAATCACAAAAGTTCCATTGAAGATCTTATGTCTACAGTGTTCAGAATTAACTTGAGAAAAACCAAAGACTTCACTGTCCGTAAGTTTTCTTCCAATTCTTTTTGCAAGATCTTCTAAGTATTCTACCTCGTCTTGACTTAAGGCCAATCCTTCGGACTGATTAAAAGCCGCGATATCATCTATTTCAATAATGTCTTCTGGTTGAATATCAATTTTGAAAATGTTTTGATCCAATTTTGAAAACTTCTGTTGAAGCATGGGATCGAAATTAGAACCATTTCCAGATTTGAAATACTCTTCAATTCTTTTGATACCGGTCAGACTCATATTTTGAGTGATCTCAACGGCATTTGTTGACCATGGAGAGACCATTGCAGCTCTGGGTCCAACAAAGGAACCTGAAATTTCATCGGACTTCAATTCCTGAGCTCCTCCAAAAAGCCATTCTAATTTCTTTGAATCCTCATTGTTAAATTGATTTTCACATTCCACTGCGAAAACGCGATCTGTACTTTCAAAAAACTTAATCATCAATCTTCAAATTTGAGCTGCAAATTTAATCAATTATTAGTTCTGAGCTGTTTTTATTTAATCCGAGAAATCAACAAGAAACCCACAATCTTGATCCTTTGACGATCTGTTTTTACTCCTCTGATTTTGAAGTTGGTAGAAGCGTTGTGTTTAGTTCTTTTTTTCATATCTTTGTCAGCTATTATTTAAAAACCGACTACAACAAACTGATTATCAGATATGAAGAAGTTAATTAGAAATTTGTTTTTCCTCCCAATTTTAGTCAGCTTATTTTTAATAGGCTCATGCGGGTCTGAAGTGCAAGAGGCTGCAGCTAAAGAAGAAAGTAAGTCATTGGCTTTGAATGAATATGGGATTAATGCTTCCATTGATCTTGCGGGTTCAGAAGTTCAGGTGGTTGATGTTGATGCGAAATACGAGCAAAAACTTCTTCCAAATAAAAAGCTTGAGATTTTAACCAAAAAGGATTTTGTTGTAGTAATTTCTGAATGCCAGGAAAATGGGGTGGAGATGAAGGTTGAATTTGCTGAAGGTTTCGGCGAAACAGTTGTCGAAAAAGGAGATGATTTCTGTATTATTCAGCAAGAAGATGAAGATGGTAATCCGGTTTATGACGTTTCTTTATTCGTTGAAAAAGAGGATGCATTTATTGAGTTGAAAGTTTGTGATCCCGATACAAAGGCACAGCTTTCAAGTCTAGAAAAAGCTAAAGAAGGTTTGGAAGCAGCAAAGACATTCAAATTTTCTTAGAATATCCATTATTAATTGAAAAACAAAAAAGGAAAATGAAAAAACTACTTTATTTACTTATGCCACTCGCACTAATTTCATGTGGAGGAGGAGAAGAAGAAGGGAAAAAAGGCGGAACACTAGATTTAAGTGAGCATGGATTGGATGCAACAATTGAAGCTGGTGACTACAAAGAAGTGAAAGCAAGAGATCTGAAAACAAACTACCCTTTGACACTGTCTGAGAAATCAATCGAGATTGAATATGGAGATGGGATGTTGATTATTATTCAGCAAGCTCAAAAGAATGGTGTAAAGCAAGCTTTGGATTTTGCTAAATCATTTGATGAAAAGGTAATGGAGTCTTCTGATAATCACTATTTGATTGAGACAGAGAGACAAGATGAGAAAATGTACAATTGCTCTTATTTTTTCGAGACAGAAGGTGGTGTAATCGAGGTGAGAGTGGCTGACGAGAAACTATTCTTATATGCGAAATCAGAAGAACAAGCGAGAAAAGGAATTGAGATCGCAAAAACATTCAAGTTTAAATAATCATTAGATTGTAATGAAAATGAAAAAGGCTGTTCGATTGAACAGCCTTTTTTTGTTGTTATTTCCCACAATATTTCTTCAACCATTCTTCTTGTTCCCACAACATATGCAGAATTGATTCTTCAGCTGAATATCCATGTGATTCTAAAGGCAACATGACGAGTCTGGCTGTCGCTCCATGCCCTTTCAAAGCATTAAAATATCTTTCCGACTGCATGGGGTAAGTTCCTGAATTATTATCAGCCTTTCCGTGAATCAGCAATAAAGGATGCTTCATTTTATCTGCATGCATGAAGGGAGACATGGTATTGTATATCTCTGGGGCCTCCCAATAAGATCTTTCTTCAGACTGAAATCCGAAAGGTGTTAGAGTTCTGTTATAAGCACCGGATCGTGCAATACCGGCTGCAAATAAATCTGAATGTGTTAGAAGGTTGGCTGTCATGAAAGCGCCATAAGAATGACCTCCAACCGCTACTTTAGTTCTGTCGATATAACCAAGAGAGTCTACAAAATCTATTCCTGCTTCAGCATTGGCAACCAATTGTTCAATGAAGCTATCATTTGGTTCTTCTTCTCCTTCTCCTACAATTGGGAACGCAGCATCGTCTAGAACAACATAGCCTTTTGCAGCCCAAAATAGGGGCGATCCGTACCAGATATAATTAAATTCATTCGGATCTCCAGAAACTTGTCCCGCACTAGATTTGTCCTTAAACTCTCTCGGGTAAGCCCACATTAGCATAGGCAGTTTTTCCTTTTTCGTTTTGTCGTATCCTGCAGGCAGATAAAGTGTTGCAGAAAGTTCAACACCATCTTTTCTTTTGTATTTAACAAGTTCTTTGCTTACACCTTCAAAAGCTTTAAATGGGTTTTCATTAAAGGTAACTTGAGTTGTTTTCTTCTTGCTTTTAATATTTTCAAGATAATAATTGGGGTATTGAGAAGGGGTTTCTACTGAAGTTAGGATTGATCCACTTTTGATGTCTATGATTCTTGAAATTCGTTTGTATTCGTTCTTGTTTTCAATCACATAGATCTTCTTTGATTTTCCCGTTTTCAGACTAAATAGACTGATAAATGGTCTTTTCCCGTCTTTGGTTTGACCATCGCCTTCCATGTATAATTGGTCTCCATTAAAAACCAAAACATCTCTATTGTTATCATTTTCTTCCTCAATGAAACTCCCAGGGTCGGAATAAGCGTCTTGGTAGTTTCTATCAAACAAAACTCTTGCTTTTTCAGTGTATTTAGAAGGGTTAAATAAATAGCTTTTGGTATTTCTATTATTCCACCAATAATCATGTGCTATGGCCGTTTCATTATTTCCCCATTGAACACTGTACATTCTATTTAAGGTTTTTAAAAGTAATTTACCTTCACCTTTAAAAGGAGCGTCAATTTGATACAAAGCATCTCTGTATTCAACTTCTTTGTTTGGGTCTCCTTCATCAAGAGCGATCACATAAGATAGAGAAGCTTCTTTGTCGCTTCTCCAATTAATTCTTCTCTTTCCCTTTCTGGTTGACATTCGACCTTTTGGCATTACTTCGGTTAGCGGTTTGTCAAGAATTAGACTTACTTCTTTTCCGTTACGGTCATAAACTTTTACCGTTGTTGGGAATCTGTAATAAGGAACCAAATAAGAAAATGGTTTCTTAATCTCATCTACAAGAATGTATTGATTATCTGGAGAAATATTGACTCTAGAATACATGCCTGATTTTGATAAAAATGGTTTGATTTCACCAGTTTTCACATTTAAATAAGAGAGTTTTGAGGTGGAAAGTGTGATGAAATTTGCTTCGTCATTTTTATTCTTTAGAAGATCTTGATACGTTCTATTTCGCGCTTTGGAACCGTCATTAGAGGAGATGATTGGTCCAGTTGGAACCGCATTATCTGTGTCAATTAGTTTAGATTCCTGCGGGTCAATTTGAATTAATACCGTTTCATTGTCATTAAACCATCTGATTGGAGAGCCTAAAGCAGCATTTAGTTTAATATCTTTCAATTTTCTAGCTTCTGCTTTTTCAACGTCTAGAATCCATGGTTTGAGACCATCTTCTTCAGCAACCAAAAAGGTCATGTAGTTTTGATCGGGAGACAAACTGAACTTTGAGATTCGTGCATTCTCAGGAAGTCCTTTGACTTGAATAGCTTCCTTGCTTCCCAATTTCTGAATAGTCAAGTTGTGATAAAATGTTTGTCGACTTGATACCTTTAAATCCGGGTTAAGTCTCAATCCAGCCAATCGGATTTCCTTTTGAGAAAGGTCCAATATGGATTTGTATTTTTTTCGATGTAAGAAAACAATCTTATTCTTTTTCTTGAGAAAATAGGGGTAAGGAGGCGTTGGAGCCAAAGCTAGGTCCATAATCTCTTTGCTCGGTTTTTGATACTTTGTGTTTTCTTGAGCAAGAATTAAATTGAATTGAAATAGAGTTACTAGGGTGAGAAAAACTAGTTTTTTCATAATGTGCTTTAATTTAAAAGTTGTGGATAAATAAATCCGGTGAGGGTTAAAAATAGAAATTTTTAATGACTAATTTTAGATTCTAAATTTCCTCAAAGATGTATTTAATATTTGATACTGAGACAACCGGTCTTCCAAGAGACTATAACGCACCAATTTCCGATGTGGAAAATTGGCCGAGGTGTATTCAGGTCGCCTGGCAATTACACGATGAATGGGGAAATCTCATAGAAAATAAGGATTTCCTTGTAAAGCCGGATGGGTTTGATATTCCTTATGACTCAGAAAGAATTCATGGGATTTCGACTGAATTAGCAGCTGAAAAAGGTGAAGATCTTGAATTTGTTCTGAAAGAGTTTCTAGATGTACTAACAAGAACAAAATTCGTTGTCGGACAAAATATCGATTTCGATATCAATATTATGGGCTCTGAATTATTTCGAGCTCAAATGGATACTTCCTTTACGGAAATGCCAAAATTAGACACTTGTACAGAGCTAACTGCTGAATTGTGTCAAATTCCTGGAGGTAGAGGAGGGAAATTTAAATTGCCTACGCTAACAGAGTTGCATGAATTTCTTTTCGGACAAGCTTTTGTAGAAGCGCATAATGCAACTGCAGATGTGGAAGCTACCACAAGGTGTTTTCTTGAATTACTGCGGAAGCATGATGTTTTCGAGGAAGAAGAAGGATTTGAAGATGATTATTTTACCAAATTTAGAGACACCAACACGGTTCCTTTTCAGCCGGTCGGACTCAAACATCTAAACCTTAAAGAAGAAAGCCTTTTAATAAAGAAAAGACTTGAGAAAGAAAAAGGATCTGATTCGGGAATTTCGTCTTCCGAAGGCTTGAAACAACTAGAAGGTGTTTCGTTCTCACATCTTCACAACCATTCCCAGTTTTCCATCTTACAATCGACTACTCAGATTAAAGAGCTTGTCAACCACGCGGCGAAACACAATATGCCGGGTGTAGCCTTGACAGATTCGGGAAACATGATGGCTGCCTTTCATTTTGTAAGTGCGGTTTTAGGTCATAATAAAGGAGTGCAGGCTCGAAAGAAAGAAGCGGAAGAAAATGGAGAGGAGTTTAATGAACAAGAAATTACACCTATTGTAGGATGTGAATTTTTTGTTTGTAATGACCATAAGAATAAAGAATACAAGGATAACGGGTATCAAATTGTATTCTTGGCTAAAAATAAAAGAGGCTACCACAACTTAGCGAAATTGGCTTCATTGGCCTATATAGACGGTTTTTACTATGTTCCAAGGATTGATAAAGACTTGGTCCAGCAATACAAAGATGATCTCATCGTTTTATCCGGAAATCTTTATGGAGAAATCGCCTCAAAGATTCTGAATGTTGGTGAGAATCAGGCTGAAGAAGCATTGATTTGGTGGAAAGAGCAATTTGGTGAGGATTTTTATTTAGAGATCATGCGTCATGGTCAAGAAGATGAAGATCGCGCCAATGAAATAATTCTAAAGTTTGCCGAAAAGCATGATGTGAAACTGGTTGCAACCAATAATACTTATTATTTAAATAAGGAAGATGCCAATGCGCACGATATTCTACTTTGTGTAAAAGAGGGGGAATTGCAATCAACTCCCAAGGGTAGAGGTCGTGGTTTTAGATATGGTCTTGAGAATGAAGAGTATTACTTCAAATCTCAAGATGAAATGAAAGAGCTGTTTGCGGATATTCCTGAAGCTATCATTAATATCCAAGAGATTGTTGATAAGGTTGAACCTTTTGAACTGGCACGAGATGTCTTGCTTCCAGCTTTTGATATTCCAGAAGAGTTTCAGGACAAACAAGATGAAATAGATGGTGGGAAAAGAGGTGAGAATGCATTTTTGAGGCACTTAACCTATGTAGGCGCGGAAAAGCGATATGGCGAAATCACTGATGAAATTAGAGAAAGATTAGATTTTGAGCTGGAAATTATTGCAAAGACCGGTTACCCTGGGTACTTTTTGATTGTACAAGATTTTACAACGGAAGCCAGAAATATGGGGGTTTCGGTTGGACCAGGAAGAGGGTCTGCCGCCGGGTCTGCAGTGGCCTATTGTATTGGAATAACAAATGTGGATCCAATTGCTTACGATCTCCTGTTTGAGCGTTTTTTGAATCCAGACAGGGTTTCCATGCCCGATATTGATATTGACTTTGATGATGAAGGAAGGCAGCGCGTAATTGATTACGTGATAGACAAATACGGTTCGAATCAAGTTGCGCAAATTATCACCTATGGAACGATGGCAGCCAAGTCTTCAATTAGAGATACAGCTCGAGTACTTGATTTACCTCTTTATGAGGCAGATAGAATCGCTAAACTAGTTCCTGATATTAAGTTGAAAAAGTTGTTTGGTTTACCCGAAGAAGATCTCAAGGAAAAGCTAAATAATGATCAACTTCAGATGGCCAATGAGTTGAAAATGTTGGCCGAAGGAGTAGATGTTCAGGCAGAAACGATTCAACAAGCACAAGTCTTAGAAGGATCTGTTAGAAATACGGGTATTCATGCATGTGGGGTGATTATTACTCCAGATGATATCACCAATTTTGTTCCAGTGGCTACAGCAAAGGACTCAGACATGTGCTGTACCCAATTCGACAACTCGGTTGTGGAGAGTGCCGGACTACTGAAAATGGATTTTCTGGGTCTTAAAACCTTGACCTTGATCAAAGATGCAGTATCCATTGTGAAGGATCGACACGGAATCGAAATTATTCCTGATGAAATTCCATTAGATGATGCGAAAACCTATGAATTGTTTCAAAGAGGTGAGACTGTTGGAATCTTTCAGTTTGAATCTCCCGGAATGCAAAAACATTTGAAGTCGCTTAAACCCGATAAGTTTGGTGACCTCATTGCGATGAACGCTTTGTATCGACCAGGACCTTTGGAATACATTCCGAATTTCATCGCCAGAAAACATGGGAAAGAAGAGATTTCATATGATCTGCCGGACATGGAAGAGTATCTTGCTGAAACCTATGGTATTACCGTTTATCAGGAGCAGGTAATGTTGCTTTCGCAGAAATTAGCTGGTTTTACGAAAGGTCAGGCCGATGCTTTGCGGAAAGCAATGGGTAAAAAGAAGATTGAGATTCTGAATCAAATGTTTCCACTTTTTATTGAAGGTGGAGGGAAAAACGGGCATCCAGAAGACATTTTAACTAAAATTTGGA
>JAUICI010000106.1 GCA_030427935.1 Bacteroidia bacterium
TTAAAAGTTCCTATCATATGTATTGTGATTGGAGAAGGGGCGTCAGGAGGTGCGTTAGGAATAGGTGTCGGTGATAAAGTATTGATGTTGGAGAATACATGGTATTCGGTAATTTCACCAGAATCTTGTTCTTCGATCTTATGGAGAAACTGGGATAACAAAGAAAAAGCAGCCGAAGCATTAAATCTGACTTCGAAGGATATGAATAAATTGAAGTTAGTCGATACTGTTATCAAGGAACCTCTAGGTGGAGCACACAGAAAGAAAGAGGAAACCTTTAAAAAGGTAAAGGCTCAAATTTTAAAGAATATTGAAGAATTGAAAGCGGTTGATCCCGTTACTCGTGTTCACAACAGAATTGAAAAGTTCAACCAGATGGGTGTTGTTAGCGAAGAATAAATTTTAAAAAATAGAGTTCAATAAAAAAATGCTGTCCGATTGGAACAGCATTTTTTGTTAACTGAGTTTTGAATTTGAAACCAGGTATTTAACCCTGTGCTTCCGCTGAAGCGTCGTTTAAGACCTTTTGAAAAATGGTCTTAGTATCTTTTTGATCGTAATTGTGAGAATATGCATCACAGATTGAGTGTCCACAGCTCGTTAATACAAATCCGCCTACAATTACAAATGCTATAATCTTTTTCATCTTATTCTGGTTTTAGTTTTGTTTTCTGTTTCTGTCTTATAGGGAAGGACTTTACATAATTCCACAAAAAAAATTCAACTTTTTTAATTTTATTTTTTCAGATCTCACCAATCCTTTTAAAATCAATGGATTCAGAGGGATAATTTTTTTCTACTTTTTTTGAATTTTCATAATTGTCAGACGTATAAGCCGGACATGGATGTGATCCACAGCTTGCTAAAACAACTCCACCGATAATTACTGCAACAATCTTTTTCATTTTCCGTATTTTTTAATTTGAGGTTCAACAGCTTAGGGAAGAATTTTTTTCGATTCCATAAAAAAGTTTAAAAAAAATATGGAATTCTTCTTTTTTGAGACCTATAGATAAAAAGGAGAATCTTTTTAGAGTTTTGATTTGATATTACAGTTACTGAGAAATACCAGAAAATTGAGCGATAAAAAGCTGGTCGACAAATTCAAAAAGTCGGGTAAACCAGAATACGTGGCTGAATTATTTCAGAGATATACCAATCTGATCGTGGCTGTCAATTCCAAGTATTTAAATTCAAAAGAAGATATTGAAGATGCCACCATGCAGGTTTTTGAAGTTTTACTTGTCGACCTCAAAAAGCATGAAGTAAGAAATTTTAAGGCTTGGTTGTATTCGGTTGTGAAGAACAATGCCCTGAAGTTTAAAAAACAAAATCAGAATTATGTGGGCTTTAGCGAAAACGGAGAGTCCAATATTGTAGAAGAGGAATCTGGTGTAGCAGAAAAAGAAATATTAGAAGAACAATTGGTTCTGCTTGAAAAGAAAATGAGCGGACTAAAAGAAGACCAAAAAGAATGTCTGAAACTTTTCTATTTAGAGAATCGTTCCTACAAGGAAATTACAGACATCACTGGATTGGATGAGAAGAAAGTGAAAAGTCACATCCAAAACGGTAAAAGAAAATTAAAGATTGAATTAGAAAAATAAGAGCGTATGTCTCACTTTAATAATAATACCAGGATACCCGATCATGAGCAGTTTATGGCTTATGTAAAGGGGAAATTGTCCGCCACTGAAAAGCAGTCATTCGAAATGGCTGTGGAGTCGGATGCATTTCTTTCTGAAGCCTTGGAAGGTTATCAGAAAAATCCAGATTGGGTTGGCTCAATAAGTCAAAGCGTCAATGCTAAAATCCAATCCAAATACCCTGGAGGTGGTTCAGTGAACCCCAAATATATCTATTTGTCTGTTGCAGCTTTATTGGTTGTGATTCTAACGATAGTCTTCGTTAATTTTCCGACAGATGCGGAAGAAAAAATAGCGGAAAAGGAAGCAATCGAACAAAATAATCCAAATCCGGATCAAGAATCTCAAGTAGTTCCGGGAGATTTGGAAGAAGATCAAGAAAAATTAGAAGAAAATGAATCAGTTACCAATTTTAGTATTTCGAATGATGAAGAGAAAATACTGAATGATGAGGTAAATAAGAAAATAGAAGACGAGATTATCCTTGATGAAAATAAAGCAAATGAAGATGATTATCAAGAAGATATTATTGTAAACCTGAATAAAAAGAAGGATATCAAAAGGAATGATGAACCGAATAAAGTTTCAGGTTCTGCCCAATTAGTTGTGGCGGATGTGGCAATCGCCATTAAGGAAAATCCGGCTCAAGACGGTAAAACAAAAACCAAATTGAAAAAAGGTCAGGTCGTAACAATCGATAAAACCAAAAACAATAAGAATTACAATCAAGATGATTTGCCTTCTTATGATGGTGGAGATGATGCACTCTTGGCAGAAATTAAAGGGTCCATCAAGCCTAGAACGGTTCAGCTAAGCAAGCAGTACGACCGTGTCATCGGTTTTGATTTTGAAGTTGCTGCAAATGGAAAGGTAGATGCTAGTTCTTTGAGGTTCCTCGGGAATCCCTACCCAGAAATGCGCGTGCAAATTCAAAAAGCAATTCAGAATTTACCCAACTTTATCCCAGGAAAAGCAAAAGGGAACAAAGGTCGAATTCGCTATGCAATCATGATGAAGTACTAAAAAAGAAATGCTGGTGCGAGTATCTCTCCATCGCTGGTGCGAGCGTCTCGCTCGTAACTTAAGCAATTGTAGTCTCGATATCTAAAGAATTAAAACCATTATAAATAAAAAAGCCTTCACAAACGTGAAGGCTTTTTTCTAAATATTTTGTTTTTCTAGATGTACTTCTGAAGGAAATCTAAAGGTTTAAAAGTTTCTCCCTTGTATGAGATCTCTTTAACTTCCAATCCAACAAATAATCTTTGAATCACATTCTTGTTTTCCTGTGAAATTCCTTTCAATGAAACTTGAACTTTAATCTTGTCTCCGTCCTTTTTAGTGCTAACTAAGAAGTTGTTTTTGTAATAACTAGAAGCTTTTTGAATTTGTGCTTCTGTGTATTCATTCGCATTCAAATGGAACACATAAACTCCATTTGTTCTGTTTTTACTATATGTTTCAGTGTTTTGTCCGAAATCTGCTACTTTCTCTTGAGAAAATGCAAATGTGAATGAAACTACTGATAAAAGAACGACTATTAAATTTTTCATAATTGATACTATATTTATATCTCCAAAACGAATATCGTAAAAAAAAAGTTGTTTCGGCAACAAAAAATAATTTAAATCCAATAGAAAATCTTGAAATTAAAGGCTTTTCATACAAAAGGAAAAATTGAAGCTGGATGCGACGAAGCAGGAAGAGGATGTCTTGCTGGACCGGTTGTAGCTGCGGCAGTTATTCTGCCAAAAGGTTATTCAAATGAGCTGCTCAATGATTCTAAAAAGCTAACTGACAAAAAGAGAAACGAATTGCGCACGATCATCGAGAAAGAATCACTTTCTTACGCTGTAGCCTTTATCGACAATAATGAAATTGATGAACTCAATATTTTAAGAGCTAGTTTTACAGCCATGCATCGCGCATTAGATAATCTAAATACGACCCCTGAATTGATTCTCGTAGACGGAAATCGTTTTATTCCCTACAAGGAAATTCAACATGAATGTGTGATCAAAGGTGATGGGAAATTCATGTCTATTGCAGCCGCTTCGATCTTGGCAAAAACCTATCGAGATGAATACATGGAAAAAATTCATGAAGAGTATCCCGAATACGGCTGGGAGAAAAATAAAGGATACCCTACAAAAATACATAGAGCTGCTATAAAAAAACTAGGTGCTACACCTTTTCACAGGGCCACTTTTAAACTACTTCCTGACGAACAATTGAAAATGGATTTTTGATAAACATCTAGTTGTTTAATACTCCAACTTTTTTTTGTCCGCCTCACTTTTTTCTTTGGTAACTTAGTTTTTGCTATTGTGAAAAAGATTGTCCTCATATCGATTTTGACTGCGCTTTCCCTTGCAGGGATTGTTTTTGGAGTATATTATTTTAACTCGCTTTCAAAAATCAATAAAAGCTTTTCTCGATTTGTGAGTGCTGATGTGGTATTTATAGTTAAAACCGACAATCTACATTTGCTTAAAACACACGTAAATAAATCTGAGATTCATCAAAGTTTACAAGGGGCGAAAAACCTGGATGTAGGATTTAAGAAACTGATTCAGCTGGATTCTGTGATGAATAGTCTCGAAATTCCATTTGAATACTACAATAACAAAAAATATTACTGCATGATCGAAAGTAATGGGCACTCTTATATTGTCATGGAGTCGCCTTATCAATTGGATCTGAAAAAATTTGCGGAGTATTTTAAAGTAGACCTTTCAGATAAAGAGAATAAACACGTTTACCCTTTTCAATCTTCAACTTATTTATTTGTGAAAGGACGGTTTGCCATCTTCTCCGATCAGCCAGAGTTTTTAGCTAATGTTGAAAAATTTGAAAGAAATGAGCAAGTAGAGGCCTTAAATGAAACTTTTGTTTCGGATTCCTATTGTCAAGTTTTTCAGAAAAAAGAAGAATGGTCTGTATTCGACCTTGTCATTGAGCCTCAATTCGTCCAAATGCCTAGTCATGAAAAAGGAAAAGCTTATGATACCTATGGAGCTTTTGAAGATCCTGAGATTTTTTATTTCGTTCTGAAAGATGTTGAAAGTTTAGAATGGATTAAAAGTAAAAGTCCGTTTTTAGAGACACAAAAAATATTCAATAACGAAGTAAAATTAGATCCGGAATTGACTTCCTGGGTTAAAGGATCCATAGTGAAGTTTGAAAACCAATTCGGAAGTTACCTATTAATCAGAGCTTCAGATGATGTAGCTCCTTCAGCTCAATTGGAGTCGGCAACCATTATGAATTTAAATGTGGATATGGATTCCTTGGAACAATTTAAGGTAAATGAACATGTCATTTTTCAGTTTGATCCAAAAATGAATTACAATGAGCTATTTGGGAGCGCAACCAAGTATAAATGGTATGCCGAAATTTCAAGCTATGTGATTTTTGCAGATTCCAAAACAGCCATGACCAATTATTTTGCAAACTTTGATGCGGGGGAATTGATCAATTTTGATCCCGATTTTAGCGAGTTTGTTCGCTCTTTTCCATCAAAAGCAAACTACTTTAAGCTTACCAAGAAGATTAAGGATTTTGATTATCCAGGAAGTGTAGATCCTGAAAAATTAATCATGGGAGAAAGTGTTTTGATCTCTGATGGCATGACCTTCAGGAATAAAGGTTATTTGGTTACCGGAGACATTGTAAAGCAAGTGGAAGGGGTTTCGGTTCTGGCTGAATTCGAAAAACCTTTTGAAATCGATAAATTTATTCATGTTAAAGATCATATCGATGGAAATCACGGCTATTTTTTAGCTTCTACCAAAGGTGATGTTGTTTTCGTAAATCATGAAGGCACGCAAAAGTGGAAAGCAAAAATTGATGGAAGAATTCTTGGAGAACCCAAAGTGGTTGATTTATTCGGAAACAATAAAAAACAGATTTTATTCAATACGGAGTCCAAACTTTATTTGTTGGACATTAAAGGGAATAATGTTGCCCAATTCCCTTTTGTAATCCCAGGAAAAGCATCCAATTCAGTATCCGTTTTGGATTACGATAAAAACAATAATTATCGATTTCTCATTGCTACTCAAGACAATAAATTATTGAATATTGGTGAAGACGGACTAGCAGTTCCGGGATGGGAATTCACCAAAACCAATGGCCTAGTCAAAGGACCTGTGAATCATTTTATCATTGATGGAAAGGATTATATTTTCTTCTCTGATAAATCGAATAAAGTGTATATGCTCAATCGTAGAGGTCAAGAACGAATTGAAGAGCAAATCGTCGCAGACAAGCAATATCAGTTTTTCCAAAAAGGAAAGGATATCTTATCTACTCGACTATTCTCTGTATCTCCACAAAAGATCTATACGCTCACTTTAGACAATCAAGCCGATTCCATAGATGCAGAAATTCAAAAACCCTATAAATTCATTCAGTTTAAGGATTTTGACGGGGATGGGATTAAGGAGTTTATTTTTATTTCAAGTGGTTATGTGAATATTGTCAATCAGTTTGGCTTAACAAGCAGGCAGATACCAACGCCTTCCGAAAACGTCTCCAAAGTTGAATTGATTTATATCGATGGCAAGCTCGAAAAGCTCGTTTTATTCGACTATGTGAAAGAAGAGTTGATCATGATTGATATCAATGGGACAATTCTTGACGGCTATCCCATGAGTTGTAAAAAGTATTTGGGAAGCTTTCAAAACAATAAAATTATTGTAAATTGCATGGTTGATGAAAAAAACGTACGCTTAATTCAAAACTAACTTTTTGCTTGTTATGAAAATGTTTAAGACTTTATTTTTAGTCCTAACTGTAACTACTCTTTTATTCTCTACAAAGTCCAAAGCACAGGATTATATTGGTTTGATGCAAAGTAATTACGCTGGGATCATGGGGGCGGATATTCAACCGGCCTCTCTAGCAGATAACAGATTTGTTGTTGATGTAAATGTGTTTAGTTTACATGTAAATGCTTTCCAAAATTACAAGAAATATCCTGCCAAGTATTTTGAGAAATGGTGGTGGAACCCGAAAGATCCAAACAAAAGTTTCGAGTTCAACTATGATACCATGGAATTGGTAAATAATCCAAAGAATAAAGACCGTTCAGGATATACTTACAATCAGATTGATGTTTTAAACTTCATGTTCACTTTGAAGGAGAACACAATTGGTATTGGTGCCGGAATTAAAATTAGATCTGTCGCGAATATCAATGGAGCTTCACCTGAATTAATCAGATTGGCTGAAACTGATTTTGGAGATTCTACTCTTTGGTTTCAAGGTTTGAACGAAGTTAATCTTGGAGTTTCCGCAATGGTTTGGAATGAATACTTTTTCAACTATTCTCAGGTAGTGATGGATAAAGGTGAACACTTCGTGAAAGTGGGTGGACGCTTCAAGTTTCTTCAAGGTGTAGGATCAGCTTACACATTTACTGAGGATTTGAAATATGAGTTTGTGAACGATTCAACTGCAATTTCTGTTCAAGGTGAATTTGCATATGGATACAATAAAGAATTACAAACTGCTATCGATGATGCAGAAAGTGGAAATTTCTCTGGTGTTCCAGCCTATATGGATCTGATCTTCAAAGGAAACAATTTTGGTGGAGCCATCGATATTGGAGCTGTTTATGAATGGCGTCCGAAATGGAAAGATTACAAATACGACATGGATGGTCGTACAAACTTATGGAGACAAGACAAGAATAAATATGTGTTAAAGGCAGGTCTTTCTTTCCTTGATATCGGAGCAATTGGCTATGAAAGAGGGAATATGACGAGAGACTTTACGGTTGATACGGACTCTTTAAATATCAATATATTTGATGCGGTAGAAGACTTCTCAACTTTGGATTCTGTATTAATCAATAATTTTGATACGATTCCAGGTGAGAATAAATACGTTATGACCCTTCCAATGACCATGAGTCTGCAGTTGGATTGGAATATTTGGAATGATTTCTACTTGAATTTAACAGGTAACTTCGCATTAAACGGATTAAAGTTCCCGAGAAAGGTTAACCGACCACATTCGATTACTATTACCCCAAGATATGACCATGCTTGGTTTGGTTTAGGTATACCTTTAACTTGGAACTCTGTGGCTGGGTTTAGAGCTGGTTTCTCTTTAAGAGCTGGGCCATTTTTCGTTGGGACTTCAAACATGGGTGCACTATTCAAGTTTGGAAACTTAAGAGGAGCAGATGTATATGCTGGAGTTAGAGTTCCAATCCTTCACAGCCATCCTAGAGATCGAGATGGAGACAAAGTTTCTGATAAACGTGATATGTGTGTTGAGAAACCAGGAATCTGGCAGTTTAGAGGATGTCCGGATGCTGATTTAGATGGTATTCCTGATAAGGACGATATTTGTCCTGCAACTCCAGGTATCATCGAATTCAAAGGTTGTCCAGATACAGATGGTGATGGAATTCCTGATAAGAATGATGATTGTCCAGATGTACCAGGATTGAAAGAATTCAATGGTTGTCCTGATACGGATGGAGATGGTATCATGGATTCAGAAGATTCTTGTGTTACTGTTCCAGGACCAAAAGAAATGAATGGATGTCCGGATAAAGACGGAGATGGAATCATGGATTCTGAAGACCTTTGTCCAGAACACCCAGGTCCAGTTGAGAACCAAGGATGTCCTGATACGGACGGAGATGGAATCTTCGATTACTTAGATGAATGTCCGACTGAAAAAGGACCTAAAGAAAACAACGGTTGTCCATGGCCAGACACAGATGGTGACGGATTGTTAGATAAGGATGATCGATGTCCTTATAAAGCAGGACCAGTTGCAAATAAAGGTTGTCCTTACACAGATACGGATAAAGATGGTATCGTGGATTCAAAAGATGATTGTCCAATGACTCCAGGTGTAGCTTCTACGGAACCAGGAATGAATGGTTGTCCTGTAATTGAGCAGGAGATCGAAGAGATCTTGAAGACAGCCTTCGATAACCTTGAATTCGAGTCTGCAAGAGCAATTATTAAGGAAGAGTCCTTTGCTTCATTAGATGAGTTAGCTGAAGTTCTCGTGAAGAAACCAGAATGGACACTTGTTATTGCTGGTCACACAGATAACCAAGGTGCAGCTCAGTCTAACTTGATTCTTTCTAAGAAAAGAGCTGAAGCGGTTAAGAAGTATCTAGCTGATAAAGGTGCGAATGCCGATAAGTTAGTTGTTGAGTACTATGGTGAAACAAAACCAATTGCCGACAACAATACGAAAGAAGGTAGACAGAAAAACCGTCGTGTAGAAATGACGATCAAGTTTGATTAAGAATAATTTCTAAAATAGTTAAGCCCTGGCAGTAAATGTCAGGGCTTTTTTGTTACTTTTAATTCACTAATCATTAATACAAAAGAGACATGAAAAAGAATTGGTTTTTTCTATTGGCAGTAACTTTAATCTTTGCAGCTTGTTCAGGTGAAGAAAAATCGGACAAGAAAAAAGAAGGACAAAAAGAAGAGAATAAAGAAGAAGTGGCAGATTCTCAGGAAACAGGTCCTTTAAAGCAAAGAATCGATGATTATGTATTTTCTCAGGATACAAGTTTTGAGAGCTACACCAATAAAAGTTCTCTTCCATTCTTGAATAATAAAGACCAGATCGAATTGCAATCTTTTTTCCACTACAATGCAGATGGAGTCTTGAAAGTGGTTGAAGAGTATCAAAACACGGCACAAGGTCAGGATATCAGAAGATGGTATTACAAAGATGATCAAGTGGTATGCTTGTCAGATATCCACGTGGATTATCAAAATGAAGAGAACTGGAGACAAAAGAAGTTTTACTTCGAAAATGGAGAACTTCAAATGGTAGATGAGTTTAAAGAATTGGATGGTGAAGGAACTACTATCGAATTTTCTGGTGATGTGCCCACTACAGATAATGCTGTAAATATGCTTGAATTAAATGGCGATTTTGCTTTGACATTTAGTGGTTTCATTGAACAGCCTGCTGGTGCCTTTATCGTTGTGAAAGCACAAAGAGATGGTTTTACTTCAGCTCTTGTTGTTGATCAAGGTGGTGCTGATGATTTTGTAAAGGACCTTTACGATAATCAGAAAAATTACCTAGGTAAGAAGATTAAAGTGCAATGGGAATCGGTTGTTGATCCATCGAACGGACTAAAACAAAATGCTTATCGAGGCGGAGCTTTTGTTGAATAAGTTATTTGGATAAGGCATTCTGAATGACCTTCCATACTTGCTCGGCAGTATAATCCCAATTGAATTTTTTAGCTTGCTCCAAACCTTTTTCGGCTAATTCTGCACGAAGATGAGAGTCTGAGTCGAGTTTTTCTATGCCCTCGATTATGGATTCTAAGGAATAGGGATCAGCATATAAAACAGCTTCTCCGCCAACTTCAGGTATAGAAGTTTTGTTGGAAGCTAAAACTGGTGTGCCAGCTTGCATGGCTTCACCAACTGGCAAACCAAATCCTTCAAAATAGGAGAGGTAAGCGAGAAACTTGGCACTTGCAGTAACTCGGATCAATTCTTCTTGATTTAGATGTCCCGTAAAATGAATCGACTTTTTATTGCTGAGTCCGTCAAATGCATCCTGTAATTCATCGTTCCACCAATAGCGATCGCCTACAATAAGCAATTGTGTTTCTGAATCGTTTTCGTCTCTAAAATGATCAAAAGCCTGCAATAAACGTTTGAGGTTTTTTCTAGGGTGAATGGAGCCAACAAATAAAATAAATGGACTTCCGTCGCAATACTGATCACGAACAAGCCTTTGCTGCTTCGAATCTAATGGCTTGAAATGTGGATTAATCCCATTATAAGCTACAGTTATTTTTTTTGCGTCAATGCTGTATTGATCGACAATGTCTTTTTTTGAAAACTCGGATACAGTTAAAATATGCACCGCTTTTTTAGCAAACTTCGGAAAGTAAGTTCTCAAGTATTTCGAATCCTTTTTAGGTAAATCATTCGGAAAATGCTCGAAATTCAAATCATGAATCACACCAATTTGTTTAACCTTCGTTTTGAGGGATAAATACCCATCCGGACTAAAAAACAAATTAATTTTATACTTTTTGAGTGCCTTGGTTATGCTGTAGTTAAACCAAATTTTAAATAAAATCGGATGCCGTGCAGGTGGGTTTAAAACAACCGGTGTCACATTATTCGCAAATATGAATTTAGGGTCGTATTTTCGATCAAAAAAGAAAAAAAACTCGACTTCAGGATGCGCGAGAACGATTCTCTTGGTGACCTCAAAAGTATACCAGCCAAAACCTTCCATTTTATCCGGAAGTAAAAATCGTGTATTGATTCCAACTCTCAATTTTTCCATTTTTGCTAGACGAAACTAAGCGTTTATGCGTTTATATCCTATAAATTTTAATAATTTGCGACCTCAAACTCGAACGGCTTGAATTCAAAATTTATTTCAAATCTTTTTTTGATCATTCTACTCAATTTGATCGTTAAGCCTTTCTATGTTTTTGGCGTCGACTTATCTGTGCAGAATAGACTTGGTTCTGAGATTTATGGTACCTATTTTTCGCTCTACAGTTTGGCGCTTCTGTTTAATGTGATTCTCGACATGGGAATCAATAATTACAATACCAAAAACATCGCCCAAAACCCTCAAGTTCTTCAAAAATATTTAGGTAAGATTTTTACAATTCGTATTCTGCTGTTTCTTTTATATAGCTTGATCGTTCTTAGTACAGGAGGTTTGTTGGGCTATAATCAGGAACAATTTCACATCCTTCTTTTACTCATATTGAATCAATTTTTGGCCAGTGGAATTCAGTTTTTAAGATCTAATTTCGGTGGCCTACATTTATTCAAGCTGGATGGACTCTTGTCTATTTTGGATCGCCTTATTTTAATTGTATTGGCATCTGTGCTCTTGTGGAGTGGCCTATTCGATTATTATTTTGACATCACTTATTTCATCTATGCTCAAACCATTTCTTATGTCTTGGCTATTATGATTGGAATCTCCATCTTATTCTACAAAGCACGAAATATTCGGGTGCAATTGGATCGGAAAATAACCTATACCATACTGAAAAGAAGTTTTCCTTATGCTTTACTGATTATCATCATGATGATCTATACACGTGTAGATTCTGTTATGATCGAACGCATATCTGGAGCGGAAGAAGCTGGCTTTTATGCACAATCATTCAGGATTCTGGATGCTCTCTATATGATTGGCTATCTTTTTGTAGGAATTCTCTATCCCATGGTTTCCAGAATGCTGAAAGAGAAGGGTAATTACATGGATTTGGTTGATCAATCCTTTCGCTTACTCATCCCGGGTTCTCTCGTTTTAGCTGTTATGACTTTTTTCTATTCAGATGAAATTTTGGGCTTTGCTTATAATCATGTAGGGCCTAATTCTGGTCCAACCTTTTTCTATTTGATGCTTTCATTTGTTGGAATTAGTTTGGCTTTTGTGTTTGGCACATTGCTAACAGCAAAAGGATCTCTTCGATTGTTGAATTATATCGCTCTTGGTGGATTGGTATTAAACATTGTTTTGAATAGTGTTTTGATTCCAACTAAAGGTGCTGAAGGAGCAGCTTTAGCAACGGTCTGCACGGAGGGCTTGGTTGCAGTTTTACAAATTTTGGCGGTTCATCAATTGTTTCAAGCAAATAAATTATACAGATCTTATTTTTTAGTGATCTTGTATGTAATCAGTATCGGACTGATTTCCTACTTCACAAGCAAACTTGAAATGTCTTGGGTTGCGATAATATTCCTTAATATTGCACTTTCTATCGTAATCTATTTTGCGTTTGGTTTAATTAGAATAAAAGACTTAAAAAAAATCTTCATAAATAATGGCGAATAAAGAAAACAACTACAATTCGGAAGATATCATTTCATTCCTTTGGGCGAAAAGAAAGATTATCATTATTTCTACTCTTATCGGAATCGTAGGTTCCGTGGTTTTTTCATTTATGATTACTGAACTTTACAAGTCAACAGCGATTGTATATCCTGCAAGAACCAGTTCTGTATCCTTGGTTACTCAGCTAAACCCAGATGAAAATGTAATGAATTTTGGTACAGAGGACGAAGCTGAGCAATTGCTTCAAATTCTGATGTCGAGAAGAGTAAAATCTAGAATCGTAGAATTATTTGATTTGTACAATGCTTACGATATCGATAGTGACGACCCACATAAGAATTCCAAACTGACCAGAATGTATGATGAAAGATTTACATTCGAAAGAACAAAATATGGATCAGTAAAGATTGAAGTTTTAGATGAAGATCCAGAAAAGGCCATGTTGATGGCAAATAAGATTGTGGGACTTTTGGACTCGGCTAAAAATGAAATGATTCAAGAAAGAGCTTTACACCAATATGAAATTGTTAAAG
>JAUICI010000107.1 GCA_030427935.1 Bacteroidia bacterium
CATTGACTCTAAAGCGCACGTAATCTAGATGCCAATGATCTAGAGCTCCAGATGTTGAGGCGTAGCTTCCGAATCTAAATTGAAATCCTTTCTTTAAAAATGCGGTCGAATTTACCATCACTTTACCTTCAACAAAACCTGTAGTATCAAAACCACCTGGAACGACCCAAGTTCTGTACCACTGACTTGAATCTGGTTGAAAAAATTCTACGAAAAGAGAATCTTCTTCCTCAGGAGCATTACCTAATCCTTTTGGTTGATAGACAAAAGAAAGCAAAAGACTATCTGCTAAGACATTTGTACTTAAGTCTATTGGTTTAGATGTCAAATAGTCCCCTACTCCATATGCCGATAAATTTCCAAATTGGTAGGGCATTCCTTTTTCATCCACTCCATCAAAAGTTCTCACGCCCTGAGACCATGGATTCAGAGGGAAACGAAAATTATGGCAAGCGTAGTTGTCCAACCAAATGAAACCTGGATCACTTAAGGCAACAAAAAACAATCGTGCACTATCCTGTTCGATATCCGCAATAATCCAAGAGGTATCCGGATCATTCACAAAATTGATTGTATCATAAATATTATATCTCGGCCAAACTGAAGTATCCACACATACTAAAGGATAGTCTGCAAGAAAACATATTTTAACTGGTGTTTTTGGATTTTCGATCGTCGTATCATTCACTCCAGCTGTATCTACTTGGAAAGTGTAAGTGGGTGAAAGCATGAATTTACTTGAATCATGCAAGGGTGCTAAAGTTGCAGAATCCAGTAAGCAAAAGAAAACCGAATCGGTGACATTGGCATCCGAATAATCGGCATTGTAAGGCTGGGTTAAATTTGTAGTAAAATCATCGAATACCGGAAGTGTAATAGTATCACTGATATAATAAAATGTAGAGTCGAATGAATTGGATCCTATTTTTTTGACATTCTCTTTACCATTCCAAAGCTCCATATTGTACATTAATGGACCTATTGATTCACCTTCAATTTGGGAAAAACCGATCGTACCAATCAGCAGTAATAAAAAAGTATAAAGTAGTTTCATATTCAAATTAGTCTGCAAGTATAACGCTTTCCGATGGTATTTATTTTGAACACGAAATTTATTTCTCTAACCATATTTCTAGAGTCGTTCCGGAAAGAATCGTCATTTCCTCTCCCCCTACAGGCAATTGTTTCACAACGCGAGCATTTGCTTTATCATCTTCTGTGATACAATTTGTACACTCAATCACTTTCAGACTAAAATTACCTGATAGTTGTTTCACCTTTGAATAAGTCATCCCGGTAAAATCCGGTAAAGCCACTTCCTTTCCTCCAATTCCTTTGGACACGACTAAGTGAATTCTAGAACCGATTGGAATAAGCACACCAGAATCGATTGGCTCACCTTTATACATTTGTTGCAATACCTGTCCTTCTCCAGACACATTCGGATCCAACTTATAATCGATCGTATAAGTGAGTCCTTTACTTTCTAGAAGGCTTTCCGCAATCCTTTTTGAAACTTTACCTGAAAGTTTAGGCATCACAACGAGTTTTGTCCTTTTCGACAAGCGCAATTTAATGACACGTCCATCTTTCATGTAAACATCAGTTGAATCGGTCGGCTCTGGGTATTGAAAAATAACCACTCCCGGAGGGTGATCGGTTGTATAAACAGAGTCTACGATTTCATACTGAATATTTTTTCCTGAAACCAAATCATCCAAGGCATCTTTATGAACACCGTAAAAATTGGGTACTTCAATTTTCTGTCCATGTCTTGTAAAAGAATCCAAGTATACCAATTCTCCCCATACAATCCCCACCCAAACTAGGATCAAAACCGCTAGATTAATTAGGAAAACCTTACTAATAAAAAACTTCAAAAACTTCTTCAAAATCAACTAATATTTGAGATGAATGGAGCAAATATACTAATAAAGCAATAGGAAATATCGAGGAACATTGAATAAATCAGCATCTATTTATTATTCGAATGATATGCAATATCAATTGTTCAAAAAGCTTAGGTAAAAGTTAATTTAAGATGATGAATAAGATTAATTTTGGTTGAAAATAATATTCAATATGAAAAACGTAGGAATCCTTTTTGGCGGCTACAGCTCGGAGTTTGAGATTTCTCGGCTCAGCGCCATCAATATTTACAAAAGTATTGATCAAAAACTCTTCAATCCCTATCTAATTAAAGTCGATAAGACGGGATTCTATTGTGTTTTTACTGATTCAGAAATTGAATTAAAAGTGGATTTGAATGATTTCTCTTTTGTTGGAGATGGCAAAGTTCAAATTAATTGTGCAATCATAACCATTCATGGAACACCTGGTGAAGATGGTAAAATCCAAGGTTTTCTTGATATCATCGGTTTGCCCTACATCAACAGTTCAAGCTTACCTTCTGCACTTTCTTTTAATAAATGGTTTTGCAATAAAACTCTCAGTTCCTTTGGTATTCCAATATCACCTTCTAGTTGTATTCGAACAACAGACTCATATTCAGTTGATCAGATCGTTGAGGAGTTGGGTTTACCTATTTTCGTAAAGCCGACAAATGCTGGATCTAGTTATGGGATCTCGAAAGTCAAAGAAAAAGGAGAATTGGAATCAGCGATTCAGTTTGGATTTAAGGAAGGTGATGAATTAATTCTAGAAGCATTTGTAAAAGGAAGAGAATTGACTTGCGGAGTCATCTCAGAAAAAGGAAAAGCCACCGCCTTACCGATAACAGAAATTATCACTACCAATGATTTTTTTGATTTTGACGCTAAATATAAAGGTGAATCGGATGAGATTACACCTGCAGATATTCCTGAGAAACTGAAAGATGATATCCAAAGAACAGCTGAAAAAGTCTATGAACTTTTGAATCTATCCGGAATAGCCCGTGTTGATTTTATAGAAATGAATGGCAAACCCATTTTAATCGAAGTCAATACCACTCCTGGAATGTCGGATGCCAGTATTGTACCGCAAATGGTAGCTGCGGATAATCGAAAGTTATCGGATATTTTTACTGAATTATTGAAAGAGAAAATTTAATCCACTCTCAACCAATAATCTCTTAGTTTTTCAAGCTTTTCATCATCACTAACTGAATAGCGGAAGACGTAGTTGTGTCTTTCTGTCACGACTAATTCAACTGTTTTGATGATTTGATCTCGTGAGATGATGAATTCCAACACATCCCCTTTTTGAAAACTATTGAAAGCCTCTCTTAAGGAACTAACATCTGCTCTAAACCCGTTTAAGGCGATAATTTCATCATTGACATTGATTCCTTGCTCATCGGCAGCGGAACCTGCGCGCACTTTAGAAACCACTGCATTACCTCCGGATGAAGTTAAACTAATCCCTACATTTCCAACCATACCTCCTTGATCGGCAACATTCAGTCCCACATAGCTGAAGAATTTCGGATAATCGATTCTTTTGGTACCATTCACGTAATCATCAAAAAATTCGTTTAGATCTTGTCCAAGAAACTCTTCTAGGGAAGCTTGAAATTCTTCCTCAGTAAACCCTCTATTTTTTTCTTTATAATACTCTTTGTAGAGTTTTTGCATGAAATGATCTAGACACTTCTTTCCTTGGTATTTTTTGATAATCATTAAGTCGATCATGGCTGCAACAACTGAACCTTTTGTATAATAAGAAATTGTCGTATTAGACGAATTTTCATTAGGTCTGTATGCCTTAATCCAAGCATCAAAAGATGCATGCGCAACGGGCTGTATATTATAACCTTCGAGATTTTCAATATAGTTCATCGAACTGAACACTTTTGAAATCGATTTATCCTCATCGTAGAATCCAGCTCTTCTCAAAAGGAGTTCATCGTAGTAGGAAGTAACCCCTTCCATCACCCATAATAATGAAGTATAGTTTTCAGAATCATAATTAAAAGGCCCCAATTCTTTTGGACGCAATCTTTTCACATTCCATAAATGAAAGTACTCATGCGCCACCAAGGAAAGGAATCCCATATAAGAAGAACCCTGATAAGTCCATCTGTTCACTTGCAGAGTTGTTGAGTTGGTATGCTCCAATCCTCCTCCTCCATCGGTAAGATTATGAATGATAAACAAATACTCTTTATTCGGGTTTTCTCCAAAAACATTCGTTGCAGAATTCACGATTTTCGCCATATCCTGTTTTAGAACATCCACATCGTAATTCCCAACACCATACATCGCCACTCTATGTTTCACTCCTGAGGCCATGAAGGAAAACTCCGAATGATTTCCGATTTCCATCGGACAATCTACTAAATGATCATAATTCTTGTATGAATAAGTGAAATTCCCCTCATCCTTTAAAGTTGTAGAGACTTTTGAAAAATTCGCAGGCATTTCGACCTTAACTTTACCTGTTGCATCCTTTTCGTTCTTGACATACATGAAAATCGAAGTCCCGTTCAGATAACCATGAGAGTCGTCAAGGAAAGAGGTTCTAACCGACAATTCAAATGCATAAACTTCGTAGTTTACGATGATTTTCCCTTTGGATGGATTTGAAATTCTCCATGTATTTTTTGAAATCTTCTTTACCTCAAGTTCTTTCCCTTTAGCATCTTTTGCCTTTACCTGATTCACTGATTTCGCAAACTCCCTAGCCAAATAGGATCCAGGAGCCCAGATGGGCATTTTTACTTCTACAAACTTTTGATTAACATCATTAATCTCCATTTGAACATGGAAATAGTGATTTTGAGGTTTAGGCATTGAAAGTGTATAATCAATCACAGAGGCCTGGGTGAATGAAATCACCGTCGTTAAGATCACAAGGAATAAAAGTCTCATTTTGGAAATTTAAAAATCAGCGAATAAAGATAGAAATTTAATCAGCTTCTGTAAATTTTCTCCAACAGATCTTTGTATTTCTCCTTAATGACCTTTCGCTTTAATTTTAATGTAGGGGTTAGTTCTCCTGTTTCTACAGTCATTTCTGCAGGAATCAACTCAAACTTTTTCACTTGCTCCCATTTCCCGAAATCCTTATTGAATTTTTCAATCTCTGCCTCTATACGATCTTTTAAATCTTGGCTCTTACAAATCTCTTCGGAAGTCTGACCAATATCCTTCCCGTGTCGACTTGCCCATTCTTTCGCAAAATCAATAGCAGGATAAACAAGCGCGGCAGGATGTTTCTCCCCTTCTCCAACCACGATAATCTGCTCAATAAATCTGGATTCTTTGAACTTATTCTCCATGATTTGTGGCGCCACGTATTTCCCTCCAGACGTTTTGAAAATCTCTTTTTTTCTATCCGTTATTTTCAGGTATTGACCTTCTTCAAACTCTCCAATATCACCCGTATGAAACCATCCACCTTCCATCACTTCAGCTGTTTTTTCTGGAAGATTGTAATAACCCAACATCACATTTGGACCTTTAACTAGGATCTCTCCGTCCTCCGCTATCTTGACCTCAACTCCATCCAGAACTCTTCCAACAGTCCCTATTCGAACCCCATCATTATCCTCACAATTTACCGAAATCACTGGTGAGGTTTCAGTCAAACCATAACCTTCCATTACAGGAATACCCGCTGCCAAAAAGATTTTTGCTAACCTAGGACTAAGCGCTGCGCTTCCGGAAGCAACTGCTTTGCAATTTCCACCTAAAGCAGCTTGCCATTTTGAAAAAATCAATTTTCGCGCTATTCCCAATTTAAACTTGTAGAATCCACCTTTCTCAGGAATTGTATAATCCTCACCAAGGGAAACCGCCCAGAAAAAGAGTTTCTTTTTGACTCCTTTCAACTCCTCTCCTTTTGCAATAATTTTATCGTACACTTTTTCTAAGAGTCTTGGAACAGCTGTAAATACATCTGGTTTCACTTCTTTCAAATTATCTCCAATCGTTTCAATACTTTCTGCAAAATAGACCGAAACACCTGTCATTTGATACAAGTAAATCAGCATTCTTTCATAGACATGACAAATAGGGAGAAATGACAAAGATTTCGCATTATTATCTACCGGTAAACGGGGAACACAGGCCTTTGCATTCGATACGATATTCAAATGAGACAACATCACTCCTTTTGGATTTCCCGTTGTACCTGATGTATAAATCAATGTGGCTAAATCCTCTTCTTTTATCGCTTCCTTTCTCTTTTGAACTTCTTCCTCATGTTTGGATTCACCAGCTTTCATTACATCCGTCCAATTAGCACAATCTTTTACCTCATCAAAAGAATAGATACCTGTTAAAGAATCCACTGAAGGCATGACTGAATTTACTTTTGCAAACAATTCAGCATCGGAGACAAAACACAATTTAATTTTGGCATCGTTGAAAATATAATTGTAATCGTTTTCAGAGATTGTTGGGTAAACAGGTACACTGATTGCTCCAGCTTGTTGAATACCGATGTCTAGGATATGCCATTCAGAGCGATTATTGGTTGAAATAATTCCAATTTTATCATTTGGCTGAATCCCCATTTCTATCAGACCTTGACTAATGAGATTTGCTTTTTCAATGTATTCTTTCGTAGATGTTTTAATCCATTTTCCTTCTTTTTTATCGACAAAACAATCCTCTTGAGGAAATTTTTCTAGTTGATGATAAGGAATATCGAAAAGTCTTTTTATGTGGTCCATAGAAATTTAATTTGGTCTGAATATGAATATACAAAAAAGTAAACAAGAAATTACTCTAAATCAATCTCTTTAAAGAATATCAAAAAGGAATTCCTCTAAATATTTAAACTAAATATCAGAAAATAAATTGTTTAGAGAATTTTAATATATTTAAGAAAATCTAAAATCATGAAGTCATTTCTAGTTGTCTTATTATTTATCAGTTCAATTTCATTTGGACAATTCCCTTCAAGCGTCATTGATTTAAAAGTAGAACCCAATAAACCGTTTCAAGTGAAAGGAGATCTTTCTAAAGGAAAGAAAATCGATGATCTTACCTGGGCGTCTAGATCATCCACTGCTTGCTTTCCAGGGACTCAGAATGCCAAATTCAGAGGGAACCATGTTTTGTATGGTTTTAAGATTCCTTCTTATTCAAAAGTGAAAATCACGGTAATCCCTGATGATAAATCAAAGGATTTTAGTTTATATGGATATCAAGTTGGAAGCACCAATTATTCCGTTGTTCCAAACTTGAGTTCTTGTGTTAGTTGTGAAGCTGATCATAAATGGGACTATCCAAAAAAAGGGAGAACACAAGACCATACAAGATCAGTTGAATTCAATTCGATCAGAAACCCTTATAATATCTTTATTGGAGTCACCGGTAACAATGGATTGACTTCCGGAAGTTATACTCTAAAAATTGAATTGGAATCTGCCAGCACTGAAAAATCTGAACAAGCTCCGCTTAAAATATTTACAGCAAAAAGTGAAAAAGGAAAAATACTTTCCTATAAGGGAAACCTAAATCAAGGAGTAAAATTAAATTCTTTGGAATGGGCTTCAAGGAGTTCTACAGCTTGTTTCCCAGCAACTCAAAACAGCAAATTCAGAGGGAATCATGTTATTTTCGAGACCGAACTTCCTGCCAGAAGCATCATGAAAGTGACCATCATTCCTACAGATAAATCCAAGAACATGAGTTTGTATGCTTATCAAGTAGGAACAACGAGCAAACAAATGGTTCCGAACTTAAGTTCATGCGTTAGTTGCGAAGCTGATCACAAATGGGATTATCCTAAAAAAGGAAGAACACAAGATCATACAAGGTCTGTTGAATTCAATTCGATTAACAATCCTTACAAAATTGTAATTGGGGTTACGGGTCCTGCCGACATGACAGAAGGCGAGTTCATATTGAAAATTGAGGTGAAATAATATCTAAGTCCTTTCAATATCTCGGAGCTTCAAAAGTGCTTCTTTTTCTGTGGTAAATGAAGAGATTTCAATTCTCTTAGCTAAAGCATTCACCATTTCTAACAAAGGTTTATTTGCTGCAATTTCATCTCGATACCAGTGAACTAATTTCAACATTTTGAAAGCATCAAAATACACGTAAAACCTGTCGCAAAAAGCCTCTTGAGTGATTGTATTCCTCTTCACTTCTTCGATCTTTTCTTGCAGTCTATCTTCTTTAAAGAAAATTCTCAGGTTCAATGGAACTTGATCGTATTTAAATTCTTCTGAGAACCATTTTGGAATCGATTCTACAAAGGATTTCACCTCATCAAATACCTGAACATCGTATGTTGTATACACTTCCTTACCCTCTTGTATCCAATCACTGATTGCTTTCCCTGTACCGAAAGGAACACGGTCACTTGTGCGGGGAGATGGAACCACCTTTGTTGAATTGATTTCTCCAAATTTTCCAGTTTGAATAATCTTTTGTAAAAAATAAAAATCCTCTCCTGCCTTTCTTTTATTCATACCTCCTTGAAGCATGTATGGAACCGACTTGACCGCCATCGAAGATCCTACCGTGTGAAATCCAAAGGGCAAACCTGCATATTTCAGAGCCAAATTATAATACCTCAAAAACAGCTCATAATTTATAATTCCCTGATAGCATTCTTGGGGATACTGACTTCCTTCCAAAGGGTGTTCAAAATAAATTGAGGCACCATTGAAATCCGCTTGCAATAGTTGACTTTCCAGTTCACATAGGTAATTAGGATCTACAAAAGAATCCGCATCAAAGCAAGCAATCACACCATTTACATGGACATCTGAAAACCTACGTGCAGCTTCGTCCATTCCGATTTTTCTTGCTAATCCGACACCCGCATGTTTTCTGGGTAATTCATTTTCCAAAATGGGATAAATCGGTAGAGCTGAATTTAGTTTTTGGATGTCTTCATACGATTGAAGATTTTTTGCTTTCACCTCAAGATCATCTGCTTCTGAAGCGTTGAGGACTACTAAAATTTCAACGGAACATTTTGGCTTTTCGCAATTAATTAGTGATTCCAATGAATCCATCAATTGATCTTCATCATAAGCAGGAATGACGACAATTATTCCGAGATCATTTTTGGCGGGAGCCGATATCAATCGTTCTCTAAACCCAAATCTTTGAAAGTACTTGGATGCTATGGATTTATTCTGAAGACTTCCCATGAATCATCCGCTTTTTTCTCAAAGCAAATTCTGTCGTGTAATCTACTTGGTCTTCCTTGCCAAAATTCAAAATACTTTGGTTGAATCACATAGCCACCCCAGTGTTCAGGCCTAGGCACGCTTTGCCCTTCAAATTTGTCATCATAGAATTTCAATTGCTTTTCCAAGTCTTCACGACTTTCAATCTTTGAACTTTGATTTGAAGCCCAGGCACCTAATTGAGAAGACCTAGGTCGAGAATTAAAATACATATCTGAAAGTTCTTCCGGGACCTTTTTCACAAGACCTTGAATTCGCACTTGTCTTTCGATTTCTGTCCAGAAGAATAGAGCGGCAATTTTATCTGAATTTTCTATGTCTTGCGCTTTTTTGCTCGTATAGTTGGTATAAAAAACAAATCCTTCTTCCAATAATTCCTTCATGTAAACTACGCGATTCGAAGGAAAGCCATCCTCTCCTAGGGAAGAGATAATCATGGCATTGGATTCTTGCACATTATTTTCGAAGGCATATTGAAACCATTGGTTGAATAGTTTGATCGGATCAGAACCGAAATTATCCTCCAATTTCCCGTGATCGAAATCTCGATGGTCGTTTTTTAGAATATCATTAATTTCTTTACTCATTCTCTTCTTCAGAATCCTCAGAGAATTCATCCTCTAGTTCAGCATCACCCTCTGGAGTTTGATCTTCTTCTTTTTCCTCCTCTGGTTCATCGCCAAGATCATTTTCATCGGCCATGTTATTTGCTACTGTTACGGAATGCTCTTCCTCCTCTTCTCCAATTACTTCTCTTTCTCCTTCGAATGGAAAAATGTCAAGAATCGGACTTAATGTAACCGCAATGATATCATAGCTCACCATCATGCCGGACAAACTTTCTTCCAATCTTGTGCAAGCTTCTTTTACCGAATGTGCCGAAATCAAAAAGAACTGGTTCTTCTTTTTTTCCTTTCCGCTATCAGCATCCACAGTTACATAAGACACTTTACATTTGTACCATACATCAGCATCATCGTATTGAAAAATATCCGCTAAAGTTTCTTTAGAAATCCCGTTAATAGCGAAATCTCCCCTGACCATTGGCCCAATTTCCTCGTAGACTCTCGCTTCTGCTTCCGTGAATGACATAGCATCAATTAGATAAGGCTCCGTCACATTCTTCAATCTTCCGTCTTCAAATTGCTTTGTGTATTTAACTTTTACTTGGTACCAACTATTCATTTTTGTATTTGTTTGTTTGATTCCTGCAAAGGAAAAAATTATTTGTTAAATCTCGTTCTTTTTGGCTTTTTTCGAACCTTGATAAACCTCAAACTTCCTAAAGCTGCATTCGTCACTTCCATTGAAGAGCTTGATTTTTCGAGAAGGTTTTAGTCCAATAAACTTCATCACTTCCAAATTTGAAGAAATGATCCAGCAATCAAAACCGTTAAAGTCTTTTTTCAATTTATCTCCTATTCCTTGATACATTTCAAGAATAGAATCCGGATTGATTCGTTTACCATATGGTGGATTTGAAACGACTACTCCATTATCCGATTCAGGCTCAAAATCTTCAAAACTTTTGATTTGAAATTCAATTGTCCTTCCAAGAGGCAGTCTTTTAATATTGTTGCGTGCGGATTGAATAACTTCAGCATCGATATCTGAACCTATAATCTTGATTCCCAAATCTCTTTTCGGTCTTTTATTGGCTGCATCATAAATTTCTTCCCACATGGCTTGATCATAATTTTTCCACTTTTGGAAAGCATAGCCCTTTCTGTTGATGTTTGAAGGAATATCATTTGCGATTAAGGCCGCTTCAATTAAAATCGTACCGGAACCACAAAAGAAATCGTACAAATCCGTTTCACCTTTCCAGCCTGTCATTTGAATCATTCCAGATGCCAATACTTCATTAATTGGCGCTATCCCTGTTCTAGTTCTATACCCTCTTTGATAAAGCGGCACACCACTGGAATTAAGAGAAACCGTAACATCTCGATCTCGAATGTGTAAATCAAAAACCAGATCCGGTGACTTCGTATCAACGTTTGGTCGATCGTCATATTCTTTCATGAAGGAATCCACAATAGCATCTTTACAAACTAGAATCGGAAACTGAGAATGCTTAAACATTTTTGAATTTACCGCTCCACGAATGGAAAAAGTTTTATCCAAATCAAATACATCTGTCCACTTGATTTTTTTCAATTTATGGTAGAGTTCACTATCATTCTTAATGCTGAATTTCTCAAATTCCACCAGAATGGAGATCGCTGTCCTCAAATGTAAATTCAAATAATAAATATCCTTCAACTCCCCTTTCAAGGAAATCGCTCGAATATGCGTTTCGTGTTCCTTGTACCCTAATTGGTTCAATTCATTTGCCAGAACAGGCTCTAATCCAAAAAGCGTTTTAATTGTGATCGTATACTTCACTTGATAATTTTCTGCAAAGATAGGCTTAAAGTCTAAATCCCTTCATTTAGATAAGGAAGTTTATAATTGAACCGAACAGCTAATAGTCGAATAGTGGTAATCAAAACACAAGATAGAATGAATATATAGTCGTTTGCAAAATCCAGATAATGCATCAAAACGAAAAAGCTACATCCTACAACGGCAGCTGTTCCATAAATTTCTCTTTGGAATAAAAAGGGAATCTTATTACAAAGAACATCTCTTAAAACACCCCCAAACGAAGCCGAAACCACTCCCATAATAATAGCCACACTATATAATGTTCCGTGATCGATTGCTTTTTCTAAACCAAGAATCGCGTACAAACCCAGCCCTACAGCATCATACAGTTTCAAGGTCTTTCTTAAGTAATGCAGCTGTTTTGTAAAGAAATAAGCGAATAATGCACTTGAAATTGCAACAAAAATATAGGCTTCATTTTGCATCCAGCCAATTTTGGTCCCAAGAAGTAAATCTCGGATCGTTCCACCCCCAATGCAAGTAATGAAAGCGATTACAATCCCTCCAAAAAGATCCATTTTATTCTCTTTGGCCGCTAAAAAACCGGATATAGAAAAGACAGCAACACCAATCAAATCAAGAATATAGATCACATCCATAAGGAAATCAATTTCAAATAGTAAATTTGCGAAAATAACCAATTTTGAATCTGAGCGTCCGTAACATTTTAATTTTCACATTTCTTTTCCTATGTGTTCCCGTTTTCACACAGCAGAAAGTCGGGCTTGTGCTTAGTGGAGGTGGTGCGACAGGCTTTGCTCATATCGGCGTCTTAAAAGCCCTTGAAGAAAATAATATTAAAATCGACTATATCACGGGTACTTCCGCGGGAGCTTTCATAGGTGGTCTTTATTCTGCAGGATATTCGGCCAAACAAATTGAACTCATTGTTTTAAGTGAAGAGTTTAAGTTAATGGTAAAGGGCAAAATGAAGAATAAGGATGAATTTTTCTTTTTCAAAGACCTCGAAGATGCTGGCTTGATTCGTGTGCGATTTAAAACCGATTCCGTCAAGTTCACTACTTTACCAACTAATTATGTTGGAAGCGCCTTATTGGATTATGAGATGTTTGAAGTTTTCGGATCCATGGCCGTTCGAGCAAACTGCAATTTCGACAGTTTATACATTCCCTTTCGTTGTGTTGCAAGTGACATTTACACCAAAAATCCAGTTGTTTTTGCGGAAGGAAATTTAAATCAGGCCATACGAGCATCGATGACTTTCCCATTTTATTTAAAGCCAATTCGAGTCAATGGAATTTTACTTTTTGATGGTGGTTTGTACAATAACTTTCCGGTTGATGTGATGATTAAAGATTTCAATCCCGATATCATCATTGGTTCGAACGTTAGTTATAACGAGCCTCCACCAACAGAGGACGATCTGCTTTCGCATCTAAAAAATATGCTTATTTCACATACAGACTTCAGTTTGAAGGGCAAAAAAGGCATCCTTATCAATCCACAAACCGACAT
>JAUICI010000108.1 GCA_030427935.1 Bacteroidia bacterium
CCAGAAAGGACAACCGCCGCAAGAAAGACTTCGAATCCTCCTAAATCTGTGATAGCACCAACAACAATTGAGATTAATCCTGCTGCAGGTCCTGAAACCCCTAATGGAGATCCAGAGATGGCTCCTACAACAATACCCCCTACAATTCCAGCAATTACACCTGCAATTGGGTTTACTTCGGATGTTCCCGCGGGATTTGAAGCCAATGCAATACCCAAACAAAGGGGAAGTGCCACTAAGAAAACGACTAGTCCTGCGGGAATGTCGGATTTAAGGTTGTTGAGGAATCCGGCATTATATCCGGTATTCAGATTATCAAATCTGTCTTTTGTATTTTTTGCGTTCATTTCTAAAATTTAAGTTCTATTCTAAGCTTTCGAGTAGTAGTGTAGGTCAAAAGCATTTAATTTGGCGAAACTTAAATTTTATCGGGGGGAGGAGTGAAGGTATCTCCAAAGTGCAAGCTATGTGAGTTCAGGTGAAGGAATACAGCTTCACTGAATAAATTCTCCTGTTTGGAATCTTGAATTGTAATTCGGAGAAAATCTTCGAGTTTATCGTCTTCTTCCTCTTCGTTTTCATTTTCATTCTCATTTTCGGATTCTTTCTCTTGTTCATCCATATTACTGGTATTCTCAATGGAGTCCGAGTCCAAATCTGCTATGAACGTGCGCAAGTTGTAATTTGAAATAATGAGTAAACCAAGCAGAAAAAACAATGAAAGAATACTTGTTTTAATTGCGGAAATAAGTGCGATATGATAAACTCCTTGATTCATTGTTATTTCAAGTACTGTGGTACAAGTGGCGCTAATTTAAGGAAAAATCTATAGAAAAAGCAGATTGGAGAAGTTTAACTGTTTCAAACTAACCCCCAATATTTTAGGGGCCAAAATGAATTTTTGATTACTTTGGATTTAAAACAAATGAAATGCTGGATAAGACTTTTGAATCATTAAAAGAATTGGCAAAAGGAGATTATGAGTGTTGTGAATTCCGACAATGTGATTTTTCAAATCATGATTTTAGTGATTTCAATTTTATTGATTGTGAGTTCGTAGAATGTGATTTGTCATCAGCAAAAATTACCCGAACGGGCTTTAAGGAAGTTCGATTTGATCATTGCAAACTCCAAGGCTTACAGTTTTGTTATGCCAGTGATTTCCTTTTTCAAATTGATTGTGAGAATTCGAATTTGAGGGCCGCTTCATTTTATCAGATGAATTTAAAAAAGCAATCCTTTGCAAATTGCGAAATGGAAGATGTTGATTTCGTTGAAGCTGATTTAACAGAAGCCAAATTGTTGGCGTGTAAATTAAAAGGAACTTTATTTGAAATGACGAATCTGTCCGGTGCTGATTTTACGGGTTCTTCAGGATTTGATATCGACCCAGAAAAAAATCGATTAAAGGGGGCTAAATTCTCCATCAATGCCTTGCCTGGTTTATTGATCAAGCACCAAATTAAAATCAGTTCTTAAAATGATGGATAACAGTGTTCTATGCTGATTATTTGTTTTACTTTGTACACTTCAAATGGAAACAGGAGTTGCTTCATATAATATCAGTCTTGTAAATGAGCCAATTACAATAGGAACTTACAAGTATGAGAAGAAAGTTGAAATCAAGACTTATGTTGATGATGAATTGATCGACATTCAGATAAAAGGATGGGTGCCGAAAGAGGAAGTCTATGAAACGATCAAGAACAAAGATTCCATCGATTATGAGAATGCTTACTTTTTAGATTTTTCTTTAAATGAGTATCGCAATATGAATCATATGGAGAATACTTCCTATGTTGAATTTGCCGATGTCAATCTGAAGAATTGTTTTTTTGATAGTGAATTAAACATTGATTTCTCTTATGCCAAATTCAATGGGTCTACAGAATTTAGAAACTCCGTTTTCTCGAATGGGGGGGTTAGCTTTTATAATTCCTTTTTTAACGGATCAGACTTTGTGGATTTCCGCAAAGCCGTTTTTGGCAAAGGGGATGTTAATTTTCAATATGTAAAGTTTGGGGAGCGCAATATTCTGTTCTCTTTCGCTAAATTCTATGGAGGCATGGTTTCCTTTGTGAATGCGGAATTTGACGATGGACACGTGCTGTTCAATAGTGCCAACTTTTACAATTCCAAGGTGAAATTTCATTTTGCATCCTTCGGAAAGGGAGATGTGGAGTTTCAAAAGGCCAAATTTGGTGATCAGACAATTGATTTTAGAAGAGTAGAGTTTGGAGAGGGTAAGGTGGATTTTCGAAGAACAACATTTGGAAAGGGCTATGTGACATTCGATGAATCTTCCATGGTTAGTGGGAAGTTTAAATTCAGCTCTGCAAGATTCAAGGAGAACGATATTTCTTTTGATCAGTTTGATTTCGGAGAGGCTGAATTGTTGTTTGAAAATGTCGATTTTGGAAGGGGAAGTTTATCCTTTTATGATGCCATTATCGGTTCCATTTCTTTTAAAAGATCCAAGATCGATGTATTCGTCAATTTTTGCGTAAAGAAGGCAGATGTTGTTGATTTTTCGGAGACCGTTTTAAGAGATATCATCGACATGAAAACGGATCGTGAGAATGTCAAAATCAAAACCATGTATCTCACGGGTATGCGAAATTTAGGTCGCTTCATTTTCTCATGGGAAGAGAACAAACTAAAATCTTTGATTTTAAGCCAAAAAGACACGACAATTGAAGAGAAAGCTGAGCAGTTTGTCGTTATAAAAGAGAATTTTAGACAAAGTGGTCAGTATGAGGAAGAGGACAAAGCTTATGTCATGTTCAAACGATATGAGCATAAGTGTGATTTGAATCATGTATTTCAAACAGGAGTTAAAGAATATTGGAAGCTACCTGGACTTGGATTTCGCTGGTTGGTTTTTGATAAATTGGGCTTATTCGCAACAAGTCCTTTGAGAGTCTTGTTTTCCATGTTAGTTATCTATTCTCTCTTCAGTTTAGGTTTTTTCATCATGCCTTACCTTGGAATAGGGGATATTGCCAACTCAGTAGATCATTTAGATCATTTGACCAACTTGGGAGTTAGTTTTTATCATAGCGCCATCACCTTTTTAACTATTGGGTATGGAGACTATTATCCAATGGAATATGCCAGAGGATTATCCATAATTGAAGGATGGGCTGGACTCTTTTTGATGAGTTATTTTACAGTTGCCTTCGTAAGAAAAATCTTAAGGTAAGAGCTCTTCACCAAATACTCGAGCATCTTCAGTAATATCAAACTTGCCATTAATCAGAGCTACAGGTGATGCGAAATCTACACCATCTTTCGTTGCTTTTCCAGTTAATAAAACGGCTTTTTTGTCTGTAAGATCTATGGTTTCTCCTTTTCTAAGTTTGATCAGGTCTGCAAATCTCAATTTTTGTTTGATTTTATTTTCAGATAACCTTTTGTAAGGTTCGTGGTTTTTCAATAGATAAAATCCAACTTTAACTGCTGAAAGCTTCCATATCGTTTCCTCTATCTGATCATTTTCAGTAACCAGTTTTTTAAGAGATTTCGATGAGCAATGTAAGACTGTTAGTGGAGAGTCAGCCGTAACTGTAGCGGTTCTCTTTAAGTCTTTCAGTGCAGCGATCTCGCCCACAGTTGAACCTGGTCCAAGTACATCAATCAATTCACCATTTATCGTGATTTTGATACTACCTCTCACAACGATAAACATACCGTCTTGTTCCTTTCCTTCCTCAAGAAGCAAAGCACCTTTAGAGTAAATCTTTTGAGAGAACTCTTTCGCTGCCGAGTTGAAAGAAAGATGGTCTAATTCGTTCAACCAAGGAACTTCCGTTAGTAATTCTTCCTTTTCAGGTAATTCAAATATTGGCGGAGCATCTCTAAGCTTTTTCATTCTGGTTTCGATGTCTTGAATGAGTTTGTCCGCCTCTTTTCCGGCCAATCTACCTCTTCTATGCAATCTTTCAACCGTGGTTTTTTCATAGTTTAGCATGGTTCTGATCGCCTCTCGCGTGGTAATCGCTTCATAGGTTTCGGGATATTCTTTTCCTAAATTTCGTAGGAATGTCAGACCTTCAATTCGGTTACTATTAATTTCATCTTCAATGATTTTCAAATTGGCCAATTCAGATTCATCGGCAGTTCGCATCATGGATTCTAATAATTTCAAACTTTCTTCTTGCCCTGCCACAAATCCTTTCGCACAATCATAACTTGTAGTCAATTTATCAAAAAACATTTGTCTGGCAATTCCACCAAAGAAAGGAATGTTTTGCGCTTTATTTAGAAAGTTTGAAGGCTTCAAGAGATTTTCCATGTCATCCCTTTGATTTAAGGGAATATCGCCTTTTTCATCCAAAATATCGTTGATTTCACCTGTAAGCATTTGATAAGCCCGATCTCCAAGCAAGCCATCTTTGAATTGACTCCAATAGGAAGCTTTTTCCTTTTCTAATATTCGTGTTCGGCTTTCTGCTACTTTATTCTTCTCATCTACATCGCCATCAATAATCAGGTTTTCATGTTCGGGTAAATAGCGTTTCACTGCTTTCCAGTTTGCTCTTTTTAAGTAACGATCGGTTTTCAATTTGTCGATGTTCTTATGCGACGATTTTGTAATGTATTCATGTGCATTTCGAATGGCCAACATTTTAGCTGGAGTCAGTTTTGTAAGTCCAAGTTTAGCGACCACCCAAGAAACGGTTGTTGCATTGACCAAAAGGGTTAGAGTTACAATACCCGCGGTAAAAAACAAGAATTGATCTCTGATTTCCTTTGGGATCGCTTCTGTTCCGGCTACAATTAGTGCTAAAGCTAATCCGATTGCTCCTCTAAGTGCTCCATACCAAAGGACAATACCATCTTTTTTGGTGAGTCCATATCCAAACCTTTTCATGGCAGGGAAAAAGACCATGATGATTAAACCTCGAACAATGAAAACGCCGATATAGATAATGAATAAGAGAAGTACATCATTTCCGGTAAAGACGGATCGTTCAGCAATTACGACACCAACAATTAAGAAGATCAAAGCATTCGCTATAAAAGCGGCAAACTCCCAAAATTCGTGAAGAAAATGTTGTACCTCTGGAGAAATTCTGGTTTTACCATAGCTAGCCATCATCAGACCATAAGCAACTAATGCCAATACGCCCGATACATGGAAAAAATGTTCGGCTATGAAGAAAGTCATGTAGGCAGCGGCAACAATTAAACTTGTTTCAACTAATGCATCATTAAACACTTTCTTCACCCAACGGATAATTAACCATCCAATAATACCTCCTACAATTGCCCCACCGAATGACACTCTGAAAAATTCTAGGATACCTGCTAATGTTCCTCCAGCAGCTTCCCCAGTTATTCCAGTCAGAATCACCATAAAAATTACAATGGCAGTTCCATCATTCAATAAGGATTCTCCTTCGATTAATGTCCCTAATTTTTTACTTGCTCCGAGTTCTTTCAGAATAGAAACCACGGCTACAGGATCGGTAGCACTGACGACGGCTCCAAATAAAAGTGCGAAACCATAAGTCCAACTATTTAATCCAAGCCCCATTGCTTTTAGTCCAAGTAAAAAGAAAGCCGAAGCAAAAACGGCAACTAAAATCCCGGGCACTGCCATGATAGCAGCATTTGTGAAAGTCTTTTTGAAAACATGAACATCGATGGCAAATACAGCTTCAAAAATCAAAATGGGCAGGAAAATATAGAGTAATAAATGGGGGTCGATGTGCGAAGCCCAACGTATGGAACGATCCGCGAAAGTTAAATCCATTGTATAGCCGTTGAGATCGTAAATATGTAAGACATCAAAGCGACCTAAAGCACCTAAACCGAGTCCGATAATCAAAAGTGAAACGGTAAAGGGAAGAATACTTTTTTGAAGAAAAAACCTAGTCGCGGAGCCTATGATGACGGCAAATATGATGAAAAATAAAGGTGAATTATCTGTGTGATGTCCACCTCCGTGATCGTCGTCGTGATCTGTAGCTTTTGAATGCGCATCCTTTGCGTGGTCCTGATGCTCAACTTTTTGATTTTGATCCTGATTAACCGAGTGATCTTGAGCAAAAGTTTGCGTAAAAAAAACGAGTAAAAAGGCAATTACGCTAATTTTCTTGAATCCGTTGATGGACAGCATAGTATCAGAGTTTCATGTTTAGACTGCCTAATATAAGAACTTGATTTCTAGCTATTGATGATAATTGTCATTTTTTTCTAGGTGAAAACCCGAAAAAAGAGATTTGAAAACTATGCTTCGATCTTTTGTCTACTTACTATGAGTCCTCGTCATGGTAACAGGTACTACAATGATATAATCGGCTTTCTTCCGATTTTCTTGGGACAATTCAGAAAGATTTTCCTGTGTTACCGTTGTGATAGTTCGGATATTACTCGAAGTAATGGATTTCTTCAAATAATGTGCAATTCCTTGTTTGTAGTCTGAATGATAAGCCCCATTATAATGCAGGAAAACGGAGTTGGCATCCATGTTTTTAACAATGAAATGCGCCATTGTAGCATCTTTAATCGCTTGAGCATAGACAAAATTCATTCCTCCATGTCCTCCCATGGAATGCATGAGGGATTGATATTGAGAGAGCGTTGTGTCAACCTCAAAAGGCACAGGTGCGATATATTCTCGCGCATTTGAATCGATGGAATACAAGGATTCAACTCCTTTTTTGTAGACCATTGATGCGTATCTTCTAGGGATATTTGTTGCGATGAAAGGGATTTTTTGGGCTTTTGCAAACTCAACTAAGGGTTTGTAATCCGTATTGTAATTGGGCCATAGGCGACACTCATTTTGAAAACTCTTAGCCGAAATTTGATCCTTGAAATACTCATCAATGATTAATTGATTGTCGGCTTCAAACATCTCTGCACCTAATACCAAATGATCTCTTTTTGAATTGTAAAGGTCCACGGTCAATTCAAATTGCAGCCAATGCGAAATAGGGTTGTCATGAAATTCACCAAATAGAATCACTTTTGCTTTATTCAAATCTTTGAGCATTTTAGCGTATTTGATCTCCTTTCCGTCTCCGTCATAAATGATGTAAGCCGGTTTATCATTGTTTTGCGCTAGAGAAATGAAGCTGATCAATAAGACTGACAGGGCAAGAATTCTTTTCATATTTCATCAATTTGTATCAAAAATAGAAATTTAATCGTTAATCTTGGGTAGATGAGTCAAAACGAGGACTACATACTTTTTTTAACCAAGTGGTATCCCAATTACGAGGATCCTCAATTAGGCGTTTTTGTCCAGAAACATGCAAAATTATTGTCTTCCCGACATCGCGTCGTACTCATTTATCTTTGTCCAATTTGGAAAGATTCAAAGCCAAAGGTTGAGTTTCAACAAAAGGGGAATTTAGAGGAATATATTGTGTACTACAGGTCCTTTAAAGGACTAATGAAGCTATTCAATCCCTACATGTATTATAAGTTTCAGAAGGAAGTCTACCTAAGTTTGGATGGTAAAGTGAAGCATTGTTTTGTCAACATTGGAGCAAAAACAGGTTTTCTGGCTTATTATCATTTGAGGAAGAAAGCTATTCAGTATAGTTTGATTGAACACTGGTCAGGTTTTGTAAATGGGAAGTTTCGGGCTAAATCTGGGTATAAAAAAAGATTCTACAAAAAACTGGCTCGAAATGCGCGATCCGTATTTGCTGTCTCTGATTTTCTTAGATCTGGGATGCAGAAAGAGTTGAATTTGAAAGAGATTAAAATAGTACCCAATCTAATTGAAGCTAAAAGCAGTCCAGAGAAGAGCAATGAGAAAAGAATATTGGTGGTAGGTGATTTAGTTGATGAGATAAAAAATATCTCAGGAATTCTTCAGGCATTTAAATCTTTTTCAGAGGTTCACCCGGCTTATAAGCTGATTGTAGTTGGCGGAGGAGATTCAGAAGCTGAACTTAAAAAGCTATCATCAGAGTTGAAATTGGATTCAAAAGTGGATTTTAAAGGTCGTATGGGAAATAGTGCTACTCAAGAGGAAATGATTCGTTGTTCCTTCTTGGTTTCCAATTCTAATTTTGAAACTTTTGGTATGGTAATCGCTGAAGCATTATTGGCGGGGAAGCCAGTTGTGTCTACTAAGTCTGGAGGGCCAGAAGAGTTTCTAAATGAAGAGAACTCCTTATTGATTGATACAAATAATCAGGATCAATTATTGCAAGCCATGATGGAAATGGAAAGGAGGTTGGATGATTTTGATGCCAAAAAAATATCCCGATCCATTCAAGAGAAATACGATCGGGATAAAATTCTAAATATTTTCGAGTCTGAAATTACTTCAGCTTAGGGTTTGTCCAAATAAGCGTCCATTCTTGAGGATCATTGAAAAGTGGGGACTGACAGTCTCCTGTTACACCACTAAAAACTCCTCTTTGAGGCATACAGATCAAATTACATCCTTGATCCACAAGTTCGTCATTCGTTTCGTTTACGTCATCATTTACAAATCTGAAATAAACCAATCTTTCAGTAACTCCCTGACCATCTGTTTTTACATACTTGTAAACATATTTATAGTCAACGAAATTTGCTTGGTCTCCTCCTTCAGCCTTGGCTACGATGCAATCAGTGATTTCATTATCATCCTTTGGCCAGTCCTTTTCACAGCTAAAAAATGAGAATGTTAAAAAAGCGATGAATAGTGTAGTTAAAACTTTCATATGGTTTTATTTTGTTTTTACGAAGATATGAAATTTGTTTAAAATTTCCATTTTCGTGCAATCCACACTAAGGAAAGCATAATGGGGACTTCAATTAACACGCCTACAACTGTAGCTAGAGAAGCTCCAGAATTCAATCCAAATAAAGAAATACAAACCGCTACAGCCAATTCGAAGAAATTTGAAGCAGCAATCATGGAACTAGGTGCGCAAATTGCATAATTGATTCGGATTTTTCTTCCTATGAACCAGGTCAAAAAGAAAATAAAATAAGTCTGTATTGTCAATGGAATAGCAATCAAGAGAATGTCCAAAGGTTTTTCTTGGATTACTTCACCTTGAAACATGAAAAGCAAGATCAAAGTAAGCAGGAGCGCCATGATAGAAGTCGGTTTTAGTTTGGGTAGAAATTTCGTTTTGAACCATTCATCCCCTTTGGCTTTTCTAAGATAAATATTGCTGAATAGACCAGCAACTAAAGGAATTACTACAAATATGACTACAGAAGAAACCAAGACTTCGTATGGAATAGAAATATCGGTTATCCCCAATAATAACTGCACAATAGGAATGAATGCAATTAGTAGGATGAGGTCGTTTACCGATACTTGAATCAAGGTGTATTTGGGATCACCATCGCTTAGATAAGACCACACAAAAACCATGGCCGTGCATGGAGCGGCACCTAAAATAATGGCTCCAGCAATGTATTGATCTGCCAATTCTGGTTCCATGATTCCTTTATAGAGATAATCAAAGAATACCCAAGCAAAGATGGCCATGGTGAAAGGTTTGATCAACCAATTCACAACCACTGTGAGGAGCAGTCCTTTTGAGTTTCCTGATACATTTTTTAAGGAAGTAAAGTCGATTTGAACCATCATGGGGTAGATCATGAACCAGATTAAAATGGCCACCACGATATTCACTCCATAAAAGTCAAGTTTAGCAATCCATTCAACATCCTCCTTGAAAGAACCACCTAAAACAATACCAAGTACGATACATGCAATGACCCATAAAGTCAGGTATTTTTCGAAAAAACCAATTTTTTTTGATTCCGCCATTAGTTTAGTTTTTGTGCCAGGTTGTGGCAATAGTTTTTAATTTGATCACGCACTTCTCTGAATTTAGCTTCTTTTTTCTCCATAGATCCTTGGAATTTAGAGGGATCTTCAAAGTTTTGATGTACTTTTTCAGCTGTGGAAGGAAAGTAAGGACAAGTTTCATTGGCGTGATCGCAAACAGTTAAAATGAGATCAAATTGCACATCCATGTACTCATCTATATGATTGGATTGATGATCGGAAATATCCACACCATCTTCAGCCATGTATTTTACTGCATCTTGATTGAGTCCGTGTGTTTCCACACCCGCACTGAAAACAGTCGCTTTACCTTTTAAAAGTCTTTTTAAGTAACCATGTGCCATCTGGGAACGACAGGAGTTCCCAGTACACAATACCAATATATTTTTCATAGAAATGTATTTAGCAACAACCGGATCCTGGAGTGCAAACAGTGTTATCTTCTTTTACTTCAACGAGTTTCAATTTCTTTTTTTCTATCTTTTGATCTTTACTGTCCTCAGGCATGCAGCACTGAGCCGTCATCCCATCCGAATATTTAGGGTCATTGAATTCTACATCTTTATGAAAATAATAGACTTCCCATTGAATTCCGCTTGGATCCGTTACCCAATACTTATCCTGCTCGGCAAAACAACAGTTGGTCCCGATTTCTTCCAGACTCACGATATGCTGACTTTTGGATATTTCCAATTTCTGATAGAGTTCTTCTTTTGTTTCCACTTGAAATCCTAAGTGACCAAAATTGGATTGTACTCTTTCCGGATTTTCGATGAATGAGATAATTAGAGAAGGCTCATTTAGAATGTATTTTGTGTATTTCTCTTTGACCTTTTCTGGTTCCTGACCAAAAAACTGATTGTAAAAATGGATCGTATCTTCTAAATTGTTGACATAACAAGACACGTGCATTCTAGGAAAATTTTCTTTTTTCATATTTAACAACATTGATTTGAATTTGACTTGGCCTGTAATAAATTCTGTAGGAAATCACCGAATTGTTCGTCGAGCTCATTGATTTTATTCCAATTGATACAATAGCAAGATTTCTTGCCTTCAATTTCTCCTTGGATAAGTCCGACGCGTTTTAGTTCCTTCAAATGTTGACTTACGGTGGATTGTGACAAAGGTAAAACTTCAACAATTTCACCGCAGATACATACATTTTTATCCGCTAAAACATTCAGAATTTCGATACGTGCAGGGTGACTCAAAGCTTTAAACACATCTGCTAATTCAGTGATTTCAATAGTGAATTTATCCATGCTTTAATAATTTAATATCGTAAAATTACGATAAAAATGTAAAACAACGATTATAATTCAAAAAAAATTTCAAAATTTCTTTTTTTATCTTAGGCGAAAATAATTCTTGAATGGACGTAAGAGTAAAGTTTTTAGGAGGGGCTGGGACAGTAACGGGATCCAAATATTTATTAGAGATTGATGATTACAATCTTTTAATTGATTGTGGTTTATTTCAAGGACCTCGAGAAATCAGAACGAGAAACTGGGATGATTTTCCTATTGACCCATCAACAATTGATGCGGTAGTGCTGACGCATGCGCATTTGGACCATTCAGGCTATTTACCGAGGTTATTCAAAAAAGGTTTTCGGGGATCAGTATATTGCACCATCGCCTCTTGTGATTTAGTTGAATTGCCTTTGAAAGACTAAGCCAAACTGCAGGAAGAAGAAGCGGAATGGGCAAAAAAGAAAGGTTATTCGCGTCATTCCGATCCAAAGCCTCTTTATGATTCGGACGATGTTGAGTTGGTTTTACCGAATTTAGTCGGACATGATTTTCACGAGCGATTTGCCATAACAGATCAAATAAGTGTCAACTTTAAGAATGCAGGTCACATTCTTGGAGCGTCTGTTGTTGAGATCTTTTTGAAGGGAGAGCATCAAAGCAAGAAAATCGTCTTTTCTGGTGATTTAGGTCGTTACAATGACCCCATTTTATACACTCCAGACCCTATAAAACAAGCCGATATTCTCTTTGTAGAGTCCACTTATGGAGATCGATCGAATCCATATGAATATCCATTAGAGGATTTTCAAAGAATCTTTTCCAAAACTTTTGAAAAGGGTGGAGTAGTGGTCATTCCTGCGTTTTCTATTGGTCGTACACAGAATATTCTTTACTTCTTAAATGAACTGTTCAAGAAGAAAATGATTCCTCCTGTGAATGTATATATGGACAGTCCAATGGCAATTTCAGCGACAGAATTGTATGTCAAACACCATATCTTCCACAAACTGAATTTTGCCCAAATGGAGGAGAGTAATACCTTTTTGGATCTCCGAAAGAATCTGAAAATCATCAATTCTCATCAAGATTCTATTGCTTTGAACATGATTGAGCAGGATGCCATTATTATTTCCGCTAGTGGCATGATGACAGGTGGTCGTATCATGCACCACATGTACAATCGTCTTCCAAATTATAAGGACACGCTAATCATAGTAGGCTTTCAAGCTGAAGGAACAAAAGGTCGACAAATCTTAGATGGTGCAGATTCCATTTCGATATTTGGCCAGGATGTGAAGATCAATTGTACCATCGAATTCACGGAGGGACTATCCGCACATGCCGATCAAGATGAGTTAATGAAGTGGATTTCCTGTATTCAAAAGGCCCCTAAAAAGACCTTTTTGGTTCACGGAGAGCCTGATCGAACCAAAGCATTTAGAGAGAAAATCGAAAAAGATTTGGGTTGGAACGTCGAGATTCCGCAATACCTGGAAAGTTCGATTTTGTATAAGGGTATATGAGTTGGACCCCTTCAGGGTCCGGTGGTGGCTTCACCGGGTTATGGTTGTTTGACCCTTTCAGGGTCTTGGAGTGGTTTTTGTGCCTTTCAGGGTCTTGGAGTCGTTGGGGTCTTTTTCTTATTTTTTATTTTCTAGGTCTTTTTTGTAGACGATTGTGCGGTATGGGAATGGAATTTCGATGTCCTCTTCGTCAAATCGCTTTTTGATTTCCTTGTTGATATCACTGTGCATTCTTAGGGCTGTTAATGGGTCTTTTGTCCACACATACGCTCTGAGGTCAATGCTGTATTCATTGAACTTTAGGAGTCGCACTTCCACTTGTTCAACTCCATTCTTTTTATCTTTTTGAGTTCTAACATCAATACAAAGGGGATGATTCATAGAGACTTCCTGTATGATCTTTGTAGCCAAATCCAAGTCTGCATCATAACTTATTC
>JAUICI010000279.1 GCA_030427935.1 Bacteroidia bacterium
AGCGTTGAGCATTAAGACACCTTGTTCGGCCCATCTTTCTAAATTTCCAGATTCAGGAGGGCTTTGCTCCAAATCTCTTTGGATTTCCTTAAAAATATTTTTTAATGAAGGTGGATGTTTGACTCCATCATTAACAGAAAAGCACAATCCATTTGCTTGACCTGCACCATGATAAGGGTCTTGACCGATAATCACGACACGAGTGGAGTCGAAATCACATTTTCGAAAGGCATTAAATATTTTTTCTTTGGGAGGATAGCAGACATGTGAAGCGTATTGTGCATCCACAAAGTTCTTCAGCTCTATGAAATAAGGCTTTTCGAATTCTTCTTTAAGTATTTCTCCCCAGGTATTCAATGCAAACTATATATAACAAAAAAAGGCCTTCCTTAGAAGACCTGCATCAATGATTGGAAGCAAATTGCTTACAGCCCGTTAACGTGAGACGCTAATTTCGACTTTAAGTTCGCTGCTTTGTTTTTGTGGATGATATTGTTTTTAGCCAATTTATCCAACATAGCAACAACTTCAGGAAGTAGCTTTTCAGCTTCTTTCTTATCAGTTAGAGCTCTAAGCTTTCTAACAGCGTTTCTAGTCGTTTTGTGCTGGTATCTGTTTCTTAGATACTTCGCTTTGTCCGATCTTACTCTTTTTAATGCAGATTTGTGATTTGCCATCTTTCTTAATTAATTCTTTTCTAAAATTGCAGCCCGTAGGAGAATCGAACTCCTGTTTCAAGGATGAAAACCTTGCGTCCTAACCACTAGACGAACGGGCCATTAAGCCTTTTCAATAATTTTTGCAGCCCGTAGGAGAATCGAACTCCTGTTTCAAGGATGAAAACCTTGCGTCCTAACCACTAGACGAACGGGCCAATTTTGGGCTCTCCCAAAAATTTCGGAGTGCAAATATAAGTGATTTAAAAATACCTACAAATAATCAGAACCAATTTTTTTTAAGTAATATCATCTTGTTCATATTGAAACTTGAATCCCAGTCTTTTACCGGTTTTCATTTTCATGATTTGGTTCACTTCTTTTAGCTGATAAACTGAGGCTGTTTCAACCGCTTGGAATGGTGGGCTAAATAAATCAAAATCAATTGCATATTCAATACATTTGATCATGATTTCTTCAATTTTTTCTTTGGTAAGAATATCGTGCATAAAATCTCTGTAATCGATACCGAGTCGATCTTGTCCTTCCACAAAGAAATGTCTTTCTTTATTGACAAAAACTCTAGCTACCAAATAACCTAAATCATTCTCACGATCATACTTAAACGAATCTGAAAGAAAATTATAAATATGAATGATCGAGCAATAAGCATTTTCCTCTTTTTCTTTGAGATAACTCATTTGCCATTGATGATGATCATCAGGTAATCTGAAAACATTGGTATGCATAAAGAAAACAAGGGTATCTGACCCAACTGTAAGATTTGCTGCATATTGACCTTTTTCAACTGCTTTAATTACGACTCGCTTGTCATAATCAGCAAAATCGGTTCGTAAATTTTGAATAAGGTCATTCAACACTTCTTTAAAATCATTTATAACAGACTTTGAACTCTGAAAAATTTCTTGTTTCAGGCTAACCTTACTTTTGAGTAATTCTATGATTTTTTCATCTTTCATCCTAATAGGCTTTAGCGAATAATACTCTTTGGCTTGAAGGCTTCCCAGTAAATACACATTTACCTTCAGAAGGTTTTTCATCCAAAGGAATACATCTAATGGTTGCTTTGGTTAGTTCTTTAATTTTATCTTCTGTTTCCGGAGTTCCGTCCCAATGAGCTCTCAAGAACCCTCCTTTTGATTCCAGTTGTTCTTTAAACTCTTCAAAATCTTCCACATCTGTAATATGCTCCTCTTGAAATGTCTTTGCTTTGTTGAACATTCCTTTTTGAATGTCTTTTAAGAGTTCAATCACATAATTCTCCACATTTGAAACCGAGATAGATTCTTTTTCTTTGGTGTCTCTTCTTGCCACCTCGATCATGTTTTCTTTTAGATCTCTGGCGCCAATTGCCAATCTAACCGGCACACCTTTCGACTCGTACTCAGCAAACTTCCATCCTGGTCTACGATTATCATCATTGTCGTATTTCACTCTTAAACCAGTTTCTTCAAGTTTTTCTTGAATCTCTTTTGCTTTAGCATCCACCATCTCGAATTCCTCTTCTCCTTTGTAGATTGGAACGATTGCCACTTGAATCGGAGCAATTCTTGGAGGTAGAATCAATCCTTCGTCATCTGAATGCGCCATAATAAGTGCCCCCATAAGTCTTGTAGAAACCCCCCATGAAGTTGCCCAGACATATTCTTGTTTTCCGTCTGCGGTTGCGTATTTCACATCAAAAGCTTTCGCGAAATTCTGACCTAAAAAGTGAGAAGTACCCGCCTGTAAAGCTTTCCCATCTTGCATCAAAGCCTCGATACAATAGGTTTCATCTGCACCAGCAAATCTTTCTGATTCCGTTTT
>JAUICI010000109.1 GCA_030427935.1 Bacteroidia bacterium
TCCCAGCCCGGCAGTCACAAGGATAAAGGTTGGGAAGTTTTTACTGATCAAGTAATCAAATTGGTTTCAGACTCAAAAGAGAACGTCGTTTTTCTTCTCTGGGGCGCATTCGCAATCGGGAAAGCCCCCTTAATTGATCAAAACAAACACCAAGTATTAACGTCAACTCATCCAAGTCCTTTTTCAGCTCATAAGGGATTCTTAGGATGTGGACACTTTTCTAAAACTAATCTATATTTGCAGTCAAAAGGTAAAGAACCCATTATTTGGTAATATGACATACGACAACGACATTATTCTAAAACAAGCCAGAGGAGAACAAACAGAGCGATTTCCAGTTTGGTTGATGAGGCAAGCAGGTAGGATTCTGCCCGAGTACAGAGCCATTAGAAATTCCCTATCTGGATTTAAAGAGTTGGTTGAGACTCCAGACCTTGCTGCTGAAGTAACGATTCAACCGGTAGATATTTTAGGTGTTGATGCGGCTATTATTTTTTCCGATATTCTTGTGGTTCCTGAGGCTATGGGACTCGAATACCAAATGATTGAGAAGAAAGGTCCTTGGTTCGAGAAAACCATCGAGAAAGAAGCGGATTTGAAAATTCTAAGTCCGGATATCGATGTTGAAGAAGAATTAAAATATGTAATTGATGCAATCAAGGTAACCAAGAAGGAATTGAATGGGCGAGTGCCACTTATCGGCTTTTGTGGGGCTCCTTGGACTATTTTCTGTTATATGACGGAAGGGCAAGGATCTAAAACTTTTTCGAAAGCCCGAAAGATTCTTTACCAAAACCCAAAAATGGCGCATCAGTTATTGAACGATATTACCGAAGTTTCAATTAGATACTTGAAGGCGCAAATAGCTGCCGGAGCTGACATAGTGCAGGTTTTTGATTCGTGGGCAGGCATTCTTCCGCCGGATCAATATCAGGAGTTTGGCACGAAATATGTCTCTAAGATATGTGAAGCAATCAACGAAGTGCCCGTAACAATTTTCGCGAAAGGAGCGTATTTTGCTAGAGAATCGTTCTCAAAACTAGATTGCAATACAATTGGTATCGATTGGAATATGGATATTGAAGAGTCCAGAAAGATCATCGGACCGAATAAAACACTGCAAGGAAATTTAGATCCTTGTCTGCTTTATTCTGATTTCAAAACCATCGAAGCCGAAACCAATAAAATGCTTAAAAAGTTTGGGAATCGAAGGCATATTGCTAATTTAGGGCACGGAGTTTACCCGGATACAGATCCGGAAAAAGTAAAATGCTTTATTGAAACGGTTAAAAATTTTAAAATAGATCAAAGATCATGAGAAAAGTTATTTACACATTAGCAGCAATTTTAGTTACTGGAATCGCTTATAACCAAGAGATTGAGAATATGGTTCCCAATCCAGGTTTTGAGGAAATTTCCGGTAAAATTTCTAAAGTTGGACAGATAGATAAGGCGAACGGATGGATTAGTGGAACTGCTCAAAATGCAGACTTGTTTTCTAAAAGATCAAAAGATCCAAACTCTCAAGTTCCAAACAACAAATTTGGAATGGAAGAGCCAATGGATGGAAATGGAAATAATTATGCTGGAATAGTAGTATTCTCGCATAACAACAAAATTCCAAGATCCTATGTAACTACCAAGCTTACAACTCCAATGAAGAAAGGTATGAAGTATTGCGTTTCTTTCCACGTGAGTTTAGCTGAATTTTCAAAATACAACTCCAACAATATCGCAGCCCATTTTTCGAAAAGACAATACAACTTTGAGGAAAAGGTGAATATTATCGAAGAGCCTCATGTGAAGCACGTGGATAATGTTGTTTTTAAAGCAACTTACAACTGGGATAAAATTTGTGGTGTGTATACCTCTACTGGAGGAGAAAAGTATATTACGCTTGGAAACTTTGAGAATAATGAGAATACGATTTCTGAAAAGAATAAAATCGACAAAGATTTAAAAGGAACTCCTGTTATCGGAGCCTATTACTATTTGGATAATATTCAAGTGAAATTGATTGAGTATGAAGATGAATGTGATTGTGAAGTAAAAGAAGAACAAGTAAAAGAGATTATTTATTCTTCTTCTATCATCAGACCAGAAGACGTAGAAGCAATCGACATTCCACAATACAACACAGTTTATTACGCTCAAGGAAAATCAGATTTGAATGCTGCTGGTGAAGCTAAAGTTGATGAGTTGAAAGATATCATGATGAAGAATGATAATTTCAAAATCACAATTATCGCACACTCGGATAAGTCTGAGGAAGAAAAAGGTGAGTCGAAGCCAGCATTTACAAACATGAGTTCGAAAAGAGCTGAGAAGATTAAAAAGTATCTGATGGACAAGGGAATTCGTCCTGAAAGAATTTTAATCGAAGATAAAAAAGCAGAGGTTCCTGTAGATGATTCAGGAAGCGAAGTTGGTCTTGCTAAAAACAGAAGAGTTGAATTCAAATTCACGAAATAGATAGATTAATCTTTATATATTTGAAGGGTGCCCCAATAGGCACCCTTTTTTGTTACCAAATTGAATTATGGATACACTGGATAGCACCACTTCAGAATCATCTAAAAAGAAAAAGATTATCAATGCCTGGGCGTTTTATGACTGGGCCAATTCGGTTTATCCATTGGTCATTTCGACAGCGATATTCCCGATCTTTTACGAAGCGGTAACCTCGACGAAAGTAGACGGTAAAACTGTTAGTGATACGGTTGAGTTTTTTGGTGTGACTTTAAAAAATTCAGAACTCTATTCCTATGTGGTAGCGGCATCTTTTGTTGTGGTAACTATTTTATCTCCAATTTTATCAGGAATTGCAGATTATGCAGGAAATAAGAAAATGTTCCTGAAGGCTTTTTGCTATTTAGGTGCTCTTTCAACTATGTCGCTTTTCTTTTTTGATGCAGCACATTTGGAATTGTCCATGCTTTCGATCTTTTTCGCAAGTATCGGATTCTGGAATAGTTTGGTGTTTTACAATGCTTATTTACCTGAAATCGCTCCTCCGGAAGATCACGATCGAGTGTCTGCAAAAGGATTTTCTTTAGGTTATTTTGGTAGTTCCCTACTCTTAATTGCCTGTTTGGTTGGTATCATGGTTTTTGAAATGCCCCCGAAATACAGTTTTCTTTTAGTTGGAGTTTGGTGGATCGGTTTCAGCCAGTATACTTATGCCTTCTTACCAAAAAGTAAAAAGAAAGAAAAAGAAGGACATGTTTTATCCAATGGCTTTAAGGAAATCAAAAAGGTTTGGAACTATGTCAGAACAACAACTCGATTAAAGAAGTACCTAGCTTCATTTTTTGTTTTTTCCATGGGGATTCAAACAATCATGTTGATGGCGGTTCTTTACGCCAAGAAAGAAATTTTTACAGGAGCCTATGAAGATCAAGCGGCAACAGGTTTGATCATAAGTGTTTTGATTATTCAATTTATCGCTATTGCCGGGGCTTATTTATTTAGTTTTTCGTCCTCTAAGTACGGTAATATTAAAACATTAGGAATTGCCTTGATTGTTTGGATTTTCGCGTGTGTTTATGCTTATTTCATCCATACGCCAGTTGAATATTATATTCTTGCAGCACTTGTAGGATTGGTAATGGGTGGGACTCAATCTTTGTCTCGATCCACTTATTCTAAATTTCTGCCGCAAACAGAAGATACAACTTCCTTTTTCTCTTATTATGATATTTCTGAAAAAGTGGGAATCATTTTAGGAATGGTCATCTTTGGTTTTGTTGAAGGCTACTCTGGAGATATGAGAACTTCTGTTTTGGCTCTGTTAATCTTCTTTGTAGTGGCATTTTTATTGCTTCTTCGTATTCCATCAGAAGAAAAAGCGGTTCAGAAGGTTTAAGAGGAATTCATATTCCCTACATTTCATTATTTTTGCTGAAAAATTCAAGCAAAGTGACAAATTACGACATTGCGATTATCGGAGGAGGAATTGTTGGAGCAGCAACTTTCTACAAACTTCAAACTAGATATCCTGCCAAGAAGATTATCCTAATTGAAAAGGAAGAGAAATTGGCAGATCATCAAACGGGTAATAATTCAGGTGTGATTCACTCTGGATTGTATTATAAACCAGGTTCATTAAAAGCCAAAAACTGTGTGGCGGGTCGACATGAATTGGTGGCATTTGCCAAAGAGCATAATATCAAACATGATGTTTGTGGTAAAGTGGTTGTTGCTACTGAAGAGGCGGAATTGCAATACATGGATAAGATCTTTGAAACAGGACTTGAAAATAAAATTGAAGGTATCGAAAAGATAAGCGGTGATAAAGTAAAGGAAATTGAACCGCATTGCGAAAGTATTGGAGCGATTTGGGTGCCTTGTACCGGAATTATTGATTACCGTGGGACTACTGAGAAAATGGCTGAAATAGCTTTGGCCCAAAATGAAGCTTCAAAATTGGCGCTTGGAGAAAAATTTGAAGATGTCGAAAACGAAGGCGAGAAGAAAAGAATCAAAACATCAAAAGCGACCTATCTGGCGGATCACATCATCTTTTGTGGTGGTTTGCAAGCAGATCGATTAGCCTATTCAGATGATGTTCGAATTAAAGAACGTGTGGTTGGATTTAGAGGCGATTATTATGAACTCACAGAGGAAGCCAAGCATAAAGTGAAAAACTTAATCTATCCGGTTCCAAATCCAGCGTTTCCATTTCTTGGAGTGCATTTTACAAGAATGACGGATGGATCAATTGAATGTGGACCAAATGCGGTATTTACCTTCAAAAGAGAAGGATATGGTAAAACTGATTTTTCATTAGAAGATACTTTTGACGCACTTTCGTATATCGGAACATGGAAGCTTTTCCTTGGAAATGCAAAGTTCGGAATCAATGAATACAGAAGAGCATTCTCGAAAAAACTATTCTTGAAAACGCTCCAAAGAATGATTCCTTCTCTTACTATGGAGGATATCCAGCCAGGAGGAGCGGGTGTTCGAGCCATGTTATTGAACGAAGCAGGAGATACGAGAGACGATTTTAGAATTGAATACGGAAATAACTCAATTCACGTATTGAACGCGCCTTCGCCGGCTGCAACAGCTTCCTTAGCTATTGGAGGGCAAATTGCTGATATGGCAGACAAACATTTTAATCTAAAATAGATTGAAGTACTACATCATTACAGGCGAAGCATCAGGCGATCTTCATGGTTCCAATCTAGTGAAAGAAATACAAGCACTGGATTCCAAAGCAGATATCCGTTTTTGGGGAGGAGACAATATGGCGAAATATGCGGGAAAACCTGTAAAGCATATCAAGGAGCTGGCCTTCATGGGGTTTGTAGAAGTTTTGATGAATATTCGTACGATCATGCGAAATATTCGCTTTTGTAAGGATGATATCAAGTCTTTTACCCCGGATACCTTGATTTTAGTTGATTATCCTGGTTTCAACATGCGAATTGCTAAATGGGCGAAAAAAGAAGGAATCAATGTTCAATACTATATTTCACCTCAAATTTGGGCTTGGAAACAAAAACGCGGATTTAAACTCAAGCGCGATTGTGATAAAATGTATGTGATTCTACCCTTTGAGCAAAAGTTTTACAAGGATAAATTTGATTGGGAAGTTGAGTTTGTAGGACATCCTTTATTAGACGCCATTGATAACTTTCAAAAAGAAGCACCTTCAAAAGAAGCTTTTTTAGCTGATTCGAATCTGAGTTCTGAAAAAATCATTGCCTTGCTTCCAGGTTCAAGAAAGCAAGAGGTCAAGGTGAAATTGCCAGTGATGCTGGAAGCAATTTCTATCTATAATGATTATCAGTTTGTAATAGCTGGAGCTCCGACACTCGAGAGGGAGTTTTATGAGAAAATCATCGGTAACCAAAAGGTGAAAATCCTTTATAATAAGACCTATGAGTTATTAAATAATTCTCATGCCGCATTGGTGACTTCCGGAACTGCAACTTTGGAGACAGCTTTGTTTAAAGTGCCAGAAGTAGTCTGCTACAAAGGCTCAGCGATTTCTTATCAAATTGCAAAAAGGTTGATTTCTGTAGATTACATTTCTCTAGTTAACTTGATTATGGAGAAAGAAGTTGTAAAAGAATTGATCCAATACGAAATGAATGTAGAAAATATTCGAAAAGAACTAGACCTCATTCTCGAAGGAGAAGGTAGGGAGCGAATATTGGCGGATTTGGAAAACCTCAGAGAAAAACTAGGAGGGGTCGGAGCGAGTCATAATGTTGCCTCTAAATTGTTGAAAAGTATTTCATAGGGCAAATTCAACACTTTTTTATTGATTTAATTTTGTAGGTTGTGCTAGCAAGAACCATTACCATATTGTGCGCTGTATTGACTTTTTCATCGCTTTTTGCGGAAGAAGTTCGCATTGGTATTTTTAGGTATTACAGTACTAAATCTTTCCAGGTTTCCATCGATTATGGCAAGTATCAGGTGTATGCGGATAGTATTCGTTGTCAAGACATGCGCGAAGGTATTTCTTATCAGGTCTATTATTCCAACAATAAACTAAAATTGATGCGCGGTTCTTCCGTGGTTGGTTTATTTGACACGATCCGAATAGAACGCGTAAACGAAGCGGCATCTTTCAGAGTTAAGCTGACGAGCCCATCCAAAAAGGAAAGAAAATACAAAGGAAATTTATTTTTGAGAGCCAATGGTTCTTCGATAGATCTTATCAATGAAGTAGATATTTCGGATTATCTGGCGGGCGTCATTGAATCTGAAGGTGGGGGAGGACGTCACCTTGAGTATTACAAAGTACAAGCGATTTTGAGTAGGACTTACGTCAAAAGAAATTATCGAAGACATAGAGAAGAAGGTTTTCAGTTATGTGATCGGGTGCATTGTCAAGCTTATCATCACATGCTTTTGAGAACGGCTTCGATCATGGATGGTGTCAAACAAACCGATGATGAGGTCATGGTGGATTCAAATTTTTATTTGGCTCAAGGTTATTTTCATGCCAATTGTGGGGGGCAAACATCCGAATCCCACTACGTTTGGAATAAATCCGTTTCTTATTTGTGGAGCGTAAAAGATACCTTTTGCACCAAAACGCATCAAGCGACTTGGACAAAGAAAATATCAAAAAGTAGTTGGCGCTCTTTTTTAGTAAGCCAATATGGATTTCCTGTAAATGATTCGATTTACGGTAAGCAATTATACAATTATTCCCCAAAAGAAAGGGAAGCCTTTTATGTGGATCAAAGACTTGGGATTCCGTTAAGAGATCTAAGGCAAAAATTCAGATTAAAGTCCACGTATTTCGCCGTAAAACCAGATGGCGATTATGTCATCTTAAATGGTCGCGGATTTGGTCATGGAATCGGACTCTGTCAAGAAGGAGCCATGAATATGGCTAAAGCCGGATACAGCTACAAACAAATCCTCAAATTCTATTTCCAAGGAATCTTAATTGGGAAGTACAAAGACTTCCAATTCTTCCAACAAGTCGATTTTTTCGAATAAAAAAAGCGATCCTAAAAAGAACCGCTTTTAATATTTGATTAAGTGAGCATCCAAAAAAAACTCACTCTAAATTCTACATTCTAAAATCTACACTCCTAAGACATTACCTTCGGTGCCGCTTCCATGATCTCTTCATTCGCATTGTCTTCAAACTGTTTGAAGTTGTTTACGAATTTTTCCGCCAAAGAATTTGCTTTTGCATCGTAAGCGTTTTTGTCTTCCCATGTATTTCTTGGGCTTAAGATTTCGTCTGGAACATTAGGACAAGTTTTCGGCATGTTTAATCCGAAGATTTCGTGTGTTTCATACTCAACATTGTCTAAGTTTCCTTCCAAAGCAGCCGTAATCATTGCTCTTGTGTATTTAAGAGAGATTCTTGAACCTACTCCGTATTCACCACCAGACCATCCAGTATTGATCAACCAGATGTTTACATTGTGCTCTTTCATTTTCTTTCCAAGCATCTCAGCATACTTAGTTGGGTGCAAAGGCAAGAATGGAGCTCCAAAACAAGATGAAAATGCTGTTTGTGGTTCCGTGATTCCTGCTTCAGTTCCAGCAACTTTTGCAGTATATCCAGAAATGAAATGGTACATAGCCTGACCCGAAGTTAGTTTCGAGATCGGAGGTAACACACCAAATGCATCACATGTTAAGAAGAAAATATTTTTAATGTTCTCACCTCTAGAAGGCACCATGATATTATCAATATGGTGAATTGGGTAAGAAACTCTTGTGTTTTCAGTAATCGAAGAATCGTGGTAATCTGGAGTTACACCATCAGCTTTAAACCCGATGTTTTCCAAGATTGCACCAAACTTAATTGAGTGGTAAATTTGAGGTTCTTTTTCCTCAGATAAGTCAATCGTTTTGGCGTAACAACCACCTTCAAAATTGAAAACCGTATCTCCAGTCCAACCATGTTCATCATCACCAATTAACTTTCTATTTGGGTCAGACGATAAAGTTGTTTTTCCAGTACCTGAAAGTCCAAAGAAAACAGCTGAGTCGCCATCTTTTCCAACATTCGCCGAACAGTGCATTGATAACACATTCTTTTCATGAGGAAGAACAAAGTTCAATACTGAGAAAATTCCTTTTTTGATTTCTCCAGTATAACCAGTTCCACCAATAATAATCATTTTCTTAGTAAAGTTGATCACAGCAAAATTGTGCTGTCTAGTTCCATCGATTTCAGGATCCGCCATGAATCCAGGTGCATTTACAACATGCCATTCTGGTTCGAAATCTTTGATCTCCTCTTCCGTAGGTCTAAGGAACATATTGTAAGCAAACATGTTCGACCAAGGTAATTCTGTAACAACTCTTAAGTTTAATCTAAAATCATCATGAGCACAAGCATAAGCATCTCTCACGTAAAGATCTCTACCATTAAGGTAGGCCTTCATTCTATTGTATAATGCATCAAATTTATCAGCATCAAATTTCTTATTGATATTTCCCCACCATACGGTGTTTTCAGTCTTGTCATCACAAACGATAAATCTGTCCTGAGGGGATCTTCCTGTAAATTCTCCAGTTTCGATGGAAAGAGCTCCTGTGTCTGTTAGTTGCCCTAGTCCATTATTAACGGTCTCTTCAACCAGTTCTGCAGGGGATAGATTCCAGTAGATATCTCCTGTATATTCAATTCCAATTGATTCTTTCAAGTCAGCTTTGTCAGCCTTTACTCCAAATTCGTTCATTGTTTATTTTTTTTCCTGTCGGGATATTTCGTACAAAATTATCAGATGAATTGCTTTAAATCTAATTATATCTTATTTTTTTTTAACAGATTGCTAACATAGGTAGCGCAGAATTAACAGTATTATTGTTTTATGACCCTGATTATCATTCTTATAATCTTATGTATACTGCTTTTACTCTATATTTTTGCTAAACGAAAAAATAGAATGAAAGGTGGGGTACACGTCCCTAATCTAGAGCAATTATTAGAGTTAAACTTGCCTTTTTATCAATCCTTAGCACCGAAAGAACGCCTGGAGTTCAATAAAAGAGTTGAAATATTCATTGCAAACAAGAGGTTCACAGCCATTGATTGCGTCATTACCATTCAAGACAAAGCCTTAATAGCTGCTGGTGCTCTGCTTCCAATTTTTAGATTTCCCGAATATTATTATCCTCAACTACGGGAAATACTTTTGTATCCAGATACGTTCAACCATGATTACGAATATGCAGGTAAAGAGCGGAATATTTTGGGAATGGTAGGGGAACGTCTGGAGTTGAAATCAACCATGATTTTGTCATTGAAGGCCATGAGGCAAGGGTTTGGTAATTCAAAAGATGGTAAGAACGTAGTTATTCATGAATTTTTGCACCTTATTGATGGTGATGATTTTGAGATTGATGGGTTTCCTGATTCATTGTTGGATCATCAATATTCGATTCCTTTTATGGAATTGATTCGGAAGGAGATGCAAAAAATCGAGAAGAATAAATCGGCCTTAGATTCCTATGCAGGCACAAATCCTGCCGAATTCTTTGCCGTTGCGGGGGAATTGTTTTTTGAAAATCCAGCAAAAATGGAGAAAAACCACCCAGAACTTTACAAAATGCTAAAGAAAGTATTTAAACAAGATTGAAGAAAATTCACTACTTTTGTAAAAATAATGAATGTGAAAAAGACACTTACTACATTATCATTTATTTCTATAATCGCCTTATTTTCATGTAAAAAGGAGCCGGTTGCCTGCATGGAGTTGAGTTCGGAAAATGTTGCAGTTGGACAAGAAGTTACTTTTACAACATGCTCTGAGAAAGCCTTGTCTTACGATTGGTATTTTACAGGTCCAGTTGGAGCTCCAGAGAACGATACAGCTTTTTCGGATATTACCTTTTCACTTGCATTTTCAATGCCCGGTACTTATACCGTTACACATGTGGCATTTGAAAAATTCTCTTTCTTAGGAGAATCAGATACTACAACAAAGGTGATCACAGTAAATTGATTTTATTCCTGCCATGATTTCTTTTTATTGTAGAGTTCTTCCAGTCGTTTGATATTCTCGTCAAGCGAGATCTTTTTATTCACACGGTATTCAACTTGAAATTCTTTCCAAAGTTTCTTCTGCAATTTGTAAATGGTTTTCTTTTTCTTATCGTCATCTTTTTTGTAGGATTGACAATCTTTTAGAGCATCAGCCACACTTTTGTTGTTTTCACCTTCTTCTCCTTCATCAAATTCCAATTCTTCACCAAATTCATCATACAATGTTTGCTCTACAGGACATCCTTTTCGATAGATCGCTTCAACTTTTAAAACAGGCTCTTCATCTTTCTTTGGTAAATACCACTCTTTGTAAACACCATCCAATTTTCCTTTGCTATAATTTTCTTGTCGGATTATGGTTTCTCCATCCATGAAATAAGTAATAAATTCTCCGTCACGCTGACCTTTGGACCACTCCTCAGTACGCATTAAATTTCCATTTCTTTGATAGTACTTTTGCTCACCCTCTTTTTTATTCATGACATAGGTCTCCTCTATAAGCGTTTTTCCATCTGGCGAGAACATTTTGTACTGCCCATGATACTGTCCTTGTTTATAGTCAATCTCTTTTTTAATCTTCAAAGAACTAGAGTCCAAAAACTCTTTGGAGTAGTAATATTCTACTTTTTTTCCATCCAAGGAATTCATCTTATAGTTTTCCAATTTACTCAGGTTTCCATTTTTGTAATAATAGCGCTGAGGTCCATTTTTCATTCCCGTAATGTAATTCTCAATGAAATACTCTTGATAAGTGGAATCATAATAAAAGAACCAGGTGCCTTCTCGAACGCCTTCTATTTGATTTCGAATAGCCATAATGCATCCACTAGGATAATAACTGGTGTCAATTCCATCTTCCTTTCCATTCTTAAAGTGAATCAAAAGCTCTCTTCTCCCGGTTAAATGACATGTTTCACAATCCCCACTAAAAGGCTTTCCCGTATTCTTATTGAAATAGACATTCATTTCTGGTTCAAATTCCAAAAATTCATTGCAGTCCACAATGGCCTTGTTCCTCCCACATTCCCATTCACCATATTTTTTACTAAAAATGGAATCTGCTGGTTTTCGATTACATTCAACCAGTTTCTTTTCTTTCTTTTTAGGAAGTCCGTCTACAACCTGTCCAAAAGAAGGGGTCTGACTCACCATAAAAAATAATAGTCCAACTATCAAATATCTCATAACATTGCTTTTTTAAATTCCTCTGGAACCAGTATACTTTTATTTTCAGTATAATTAAAAGAAACTAACGTCGATGTTCCGGTTGTGCACTTTATTCGTTCGCCCTTTCTGTTGACGTATAAATTATATTCCAAAATGAAACTTTTGTTACCAATTTTCAAGCATGAAGTCTCTACCTCCGCTTTGTCTGTCAATAATACTGGAACCAAGTAATCAATTGTGTTATTTGCAAGTAACATGCCTCGATTAATCCAATCCCAATCTGAACCAACTAATTCGTTGATATACATCATTCTAGCGTATTCAAAATAATTCAAATAAACGGCATTGTTTACATGCCCCATGGAGTCGATATCAGAAAATCGAATTTGAATCGGCGTATTTGTCATTTTTTTCATTAGTCGTAAAAATAATCGCTTTTTTCAAAGCATCGGAATGTTTTCATCTTAAAATTCTTTTTAAAGTCAACCAAATTCTATTATTTTACGTTTTAGATTATACCATGAAAAATTCTATGAGACTCGCTATATTTTTATTCACGCTTACTTTCACTATTGTTTCATTTACCCAAAGAGGGAAAAATGGGGATTATACAGCCTCCGGAATGGGAGAAGTTCTTAATACCTATACCTATTTAACGAACGATGCGGCTACAGGTGCCACTACTTTAACGGTGAACGATGCTACCATGAATAATGCTTTTTTTGGAACCAACTTGGAGCCTGGGGATTTGATTTTTATACATCAGTTGCAAGGAGCGAATTTATATATAAGTACTTGGTATATTGATAACTGGGCGGTAGATTGGACTGCTCCCGTAGATTCTTCATGGGGGAGAGTTGATGGTTGGTGGTCTTATAATAACTCGGGAAATTATGAATTTGTTGAAGTTGCGGCTGTTGGTGGTAATGTGATTACGTTGAATTGTGCACTTCAAAATAATTATACGGCATCAGGACATGTGGTAATTGTTAGGGTACCACGTTTTAACGATTTGACAGTCCCCAATGGAACATCGATTACTGCAGACAATTGGGATGGAGACCAAGGTGGTGAAGTTATTTTGGAGATTGATGGTGATCTGGACATCCAAGCAGGCGGAGAGATTGAAGCAAATGAAAAAGGATTCAGAGGAGGTCAATATGTTAACTCACCAGGGGTAGGTACCTATGGTGTAGGTCAATTCGGATACAATACCGCTAATACCGGAGCAAATAAGGGTGAAGGTGTCGGAGGT
>JAUICI010000110.1 GCA_030427935.1 Bacteroidia bacterium
ATGATGCAGAAATGACCGATCCCAATCATCCAACATATGTAGTTGGTCGAGAATCTGTGCTCAATAATGGTGGCCTTGTTCAAACAATTCAGCTTGTCGATGGCTATTCCACAACTGGAATTGTGAATAAAATAAACTCCTAATACATAGGTCTTTACAAAATTTTTATCTATATTGGAGTTAGGCATTTTTAAAAATATGGCTACCAAAAGATTTTATTTTGTACTTATTTCAACCTTGATACTGGCAAATTTGCTCTTCATTTTCATGGCAAATTTTTGATGTTTCCAGTTCTGATGGAATTAGTTAATAAACCTTAAACCGAGCGCTGTTTCGGTTGAATTATTCAGGTTTAATTCCTAAATTCGCGGTCATTCGAAATTTTAAATCCTCGGTATGACTGCTAGATATTTTTTCCTTTTATTCTGCTTGATTTCATTTTCATTTTCTCAAGCCCAGGAACATATGACACCTGAGCTTTTGTGGAAATTGAAAAGAGTGGGGTCGGTTCAAGTCAATGAAGAAACAAACCAAGCCCTTTATTCGCAAACCATCTATGATCTTCAAGCAAACAAAGGAAGTAAAGATATCTACCTATTAGATCTTAAAACCGGGGAATCAAAAAACATCACAAATTCACCCGAATCTGAATACTCAGCTGAATGGACAAATACCGAAAATGTAATACGCTACATGAAATCGGTTGATGGTGTTCTACAACTATTTCTTTACAATATTGAGACAAAGGAAGAAAAAATGATCTCTTCATTTCCAGAAAACATTAATGGTTATATTTTCTCTCCGAATGAAGATTTCATTGTATATACCCAGAATGTAAAACTTGATAAAACCGTAAATGAGATTTACCCAGACTTGCCCAAGGCAGATGCCAGAATCATGGATGATTTGATGTATCGCCACTGGGATTCTTGGCATGACTTTACTTATTCCCACGTATTTGTAGCACAGTTTGAAAATGGAAAAATTAGTGCGGGGAAAGATATCATGGAAGGGGAGAAATTTGATTCACCCTTGAAGCCTTTTGGAGGAATGGAGCAAATAACAATTTCTCCAGATGGAAAAGAAGTGATTTATACTTGCAAAAAAATGAGTGGAATCAACTATGCGATTTCAACAAACTCTGATTTGTATGCGTACAATATGGAATCGGGCGAAACCAAAAATCAGACAAATGGAAGAATGGGTTACGACATGAACCCGAAATATAGCCCAAAAGGAAAATACTTGTCTTGGTTGTCCATGAAAAGAGATGGTTATGAAGCGGATAAAAACGATATCATTTTAAAAGATATCGCCACTGGTAATACTCTAAATCTTACTAAGGATATTGATCTTACAATTACGGATTATGTCTTTAATTCAAAAGAAGATAAGATTTACTTTAAATCCGTAAAAAATGCCACTTATCAGCTATTTGAATTTGACTTAAAATCAAATAAAACTAGACAAATCACCGAAGGAGACCACAACTGGACTTCTATCGCATTGGCTGGAAAGTATCTAGTGGGAACCAAAACAACCATGAATCATCCGAACGACATCTTCAAAGTGGATATTAAAAAAGGTGAAGAAACAAGACTAACAGATGCCAATAAAGAAATTTATGATCAAATTAAAATTGGAAAAGTTGAGAAAAGATGGATCACTACATCCGACAACAAGAAAATGTTGACTTGGGTGATTTATCCTCCTAATTTCGATCCAAGCAAAAAGTATCCAACCTTATTATACTGCCAAGGTGGACCGCAAAGTGCCGTGAGTCAGTTTTTCTCTTTTAGATGGAACTTTCAGTTGATGGCGGCGAATGATTATATTATCGTTGCACCGAATAGAAGGGGGCTTCCAGGTTTTGGACAAGAATGGAATGAGGCTATTTCCAAAGATTGGGGAGGACAGGCCATGAAAGATTATTTGGCTGCCATAGATTCTGTTTCGAAAGAACCTTATTGCGATCAAAATAGATTAGGAGCAATTGGAGCTTCTTATGGAGGTTACTCTGTTTATTATTTAGCGGGAATACATCAGAAAAGATTCAAAACTTTTATTTCGCATTGTGGTTTGTTTAACCTGTATTCTTGGTATGGGACGACGGAAGAGTTGTTTTTTGCAAACTGGGATATTGGGGGACCATATTGGTTGAAAGAGAATAAAGAATTGTATGCAAAAAACTCTCCAAGTAACTACGTTCAAAATTGGGATACACCGATGCTGGTTATCCATGGAGAAAAAGATTTTAGAGTTCCGATTGGAGAGGGAATGCAAGCTTTTCAAGCAGCTCAAATTAAAGGAATACCAAGTAGATTTTTATATTTCCCAGAGGAGGGACACTGGGTACTTAGCCCACAAAATGGAATCGTTTGGCATCGTGAATTTTTCAATTGGCTTGATCGTTGGTTGAAGTAAAAAAAGATCTGATTCAATATGTGGCAAAAAATCTCCCAAATAATACTCCGTAATAGATTGATCATTACCCTATTCATTTTGGGTATGACGGTCTTCTTGGGAGCAAATATTTTCGGTAAGCTAAAGCTTGACAATAAGTTCGGCGCCATGCTTCCGAAGGATTCGCCTGCTCAAAGAGATTATTTAAAGTTCAAAGAAAGATATGGTGAAGATGGTGGTACACTTATCATAGCTGTAAATTCGGAAAATTTATACCAAAAGGATGTCTTTGAAAAATGGATTGAACTCGGACAGAAAATCAAAGAGTTTAAAGGCGTAAAATCAGTCATTTCTGAAGCTGAACTTGTTTCCATGCAGAATGATCAGGAGAACAAAGAATTCAAGATTAAAAAGATTGTACAGAATTCTAAATTCTCGGATCAAGCTGAAATGGACAGCATTAAGCAGTTGATTCGCGACATCCCTATTTACAATAACTTCATTTATTCCGATTCTGGACAGATTTCAATGATGATTGTCTCGATCGATGAAAACTATTTGCAGGACCTGAAAAAAGGTGTTGTGGTAATTGATATTGAGAAGTTAGCCAAAGAATATGAAGACGAAATCGGGAAGATTTATTTTACCGGTTTACCGCATATTCGAATTGTAGTTGGTAAAAAAGTAATGGGTGAAATGTACATTTTCATCGCATTGGCAATTTCCGTAACCTCTTTACTTCTTTTGCTTTTCTTTAGGTCGATTAAAGTAGTACTCATTTGTAATTTGGTTGTTGCAGTTGCTGTTATTTGGTCACTTGGATCCATCGGTTTGTTAGGATTCAAACTATCTATTTTGATGGCCTTGATTCCACCTTTGATGATCGTAATTGGAATACCCAATTGTGTTTTCCTCCTAAATATGTTCCATCGGGAAGTCAAGGTTCATGGGAATAAAGTTAAAGCCTTGACCAGAGTAATTCAGAAGATCGGAAATGCCACTTTCTTAACGAATTTAACGACTGCACTAGGATTTTCAACTTTCGTATTTACAAACTCTGATAAACTGATTGAATTTGGAATCATCGCTTCTCTGAATATTATGGTGGTGTTCTTTTTATCCATAACGATTATTCCAATCATCACTTCCAATCTAAAACCACCAAAAGGAGGTCAGTTAAAGCATCTTGATAGAAACCTCACAAAAGGAATTGTAAGCACATTTGTTCGATTGGTAAATCATCACAGAACCGCTGTTTATTTGGTAACTGTTCTTTTATTAGCCTTGAGTTTTTGGGGAATTACTAAGGTAAAGGCAACAGGTAACTTAACTGGGGATTTACCATCAGACGACCCCATTGTGACCGATTTGAAGAAGATTGAATCCGTTTTTCATGGATCGATTCCTTTTGAAATCTTAGTGAATTATAAAGAGAAGAACAGACTACTGAAAAAGTCGACCTTGAAGAAGATTGAAGAGCTTCAGGATACTTTATCGAAGAATGAACTGTTCTCCAAATCTTTATCCGTTGTGGATTTTGTGAAATGGATCAATATGTCCTTTTACAATAACAACCCCAAGAAATATAAGATTCCTAAGTCGAGTGATAAAAAATATTTATCGGAATACATCGACAATATGAACGACGAGGCTTCATCAGAAGACAACCCTTTTAGTCTTGATGAGTTAGTAGACACTGCTGAAACAACGCTTCGAATCCGGCTTCAAATGAAAGACATTGGTTCTTATGAAATTGCTGAAATCAAAGAGAATTATACCAATATTGTTGATGGTGTATTGAATCCGGATCGAAAAGGAGTTGATTCTTTGATGACTCTGTATTCGAAAGCAGAAGGAAATTCGAAAGATTCTGTTTTAATGAGCATGTACAGTGAATATCCTGCTGTTTATAATGATTTATGTAAAATCATTGCTAATGGAGATGATGATTTGCAGTATCAATTTGATCTTGATCCGAACAAGATTTATTCTTACCATCAAAATAAAGGATTTGACGGAAAACTACAACAAGCCATTGAAGCGCAATATTTTGACTTTTACATTACGGGTATTTCAGTTATTGCATCAGAAGGAACTCAATATTTAGTTTATAACCTATTGACCTCCTTGGCTATCGCCGTTGTGATCATTTCAATTATCATGGCCTTATTATTTAGATCTTGGAGAATGGTAATTGTATCCTTATTGCCGAACTTTATTCCATTGTTGGTGACAGCTGCAATCATGGGATTCTTCCAAATTCCAATCAAACCTTCTACGATTTTGGTTTTTAGTATTGCTTTTGGTATTTCGGTCGATGATACCATTCACTTTCTGGCCAAATATCGACTCGAGATCAAACATAAAGAATGGGATTTGAACCAATGTGTTATCAATGCTCTAAGTGAAACAGGGCTGAGTATGTTCTACACTTCAATCATTCTATTCTTTGGATTCTCTGTATTCTCTATCTCAGAATTTGGAGGCACGAAAGCACTGGGAATACTGGTCTCTTTAACTTTATTGGTTGCCATGATAACCAATTTGGTTTTATTACCGTCTTTATTATTGTCATTACAAAGAAGAGTTACAACGAAAGCGTTCAAAGAACCTTATATTGAAATTTACGACGAAGAAGAGGATATTGAGCTGGATGAATTAGAAGTTACTGATAAGGGTCCGGAACCGGAACAAAACAAAGAAGAATGAAAGGAATCATTTTAGCAGGAGGAAGTGGAACTCGATTGCACCCTCTGACTTTAGCGGTAAGCAAGCAACTCATGCCAGTTTATGATAAACCAATGATTTATTATCCTCTAACTACCTTATTGAATTCTGGTATTAGAGAAATTTTGATCATTTCAACTCCTCATGATATTGGAAATTTCGAGAAATTATTGGGTGATGGTAGTCAATTAGGATGCGAGTTTCATTATAAAGTTCAACCAAAACCAGAAGGATTAGCTCAAGCTTTTATTATAGGAGAAGAATTTATTGGTGATGATTCAGTGGCATTAATTTTAGGCGATAATATTTTCTACGGAAATGGTATGGGAACGCTTTTGAAAGATAATGCAAATCCAGAAGGTGGAGTTGTTTATGCCTATCACGTTTCCGACCCTGAAAGATATGGAGTAGTTGAGTTTGACGATGAGTTTAATGTAAAGTCCATCGAAGAAAAACCCGAAAATCCAAAATCGAATTATGCGGTTCCTGGACTCTATTTTTATGACAATCAAGTTGTAGAAATTGCGAAGAATCTGAAACCCTCAGCTCGAGGTGAACTGGAGATCACAGATGTCAATAAAAGATATCTTGAAATGAACAAATTGAAGGTTGGATTATTATCTAGAGGAACAGCCTGGTTAGATACTGGAACTTTTCCTTCACTCATGCAAGCCGGACAATTTGTACAAGTGATTGAAGAAAGACAGGGGCTAAAAATTGGATGTATTGAAGAAGCTGCGTATATTAACGGTTATATTGATAAGGCGCAGCTGAAAAAATTAGCCCAACCACTACTAAAAAGTGGCTACGGCAATTACTTGATGACTTTGATCAATTAATGGACGCAATAAAAACACTCACTGAAGAAATCTCTGGGGAAATCCAAAATTTGGAAGTTCCTACTTTCCCGTCGAATTTATACGACCCGATTAAGTATTTCCTTTCCTTAGGAGGGAAACGAATCCGCCCTGTATTGTGTATGATTGGGTACAAACTATTTGATGACGATTACAAAAATGCTATTCCACAAGCCATCGCGATTGAATTATTTCACAACTTTTCTTTGATTCACGATGATATCATGGATCAGGCTCCTTTGAGAAGAGGGAAGGAAACAGTTCATCAGAAATGGAATCAAAATATTGGAATTTTATCGGGTGACTCAATCATGATCAAATCCTATGATTATCTGATTCAAGCTCCTCCTCAATATTTGCCAGAATTGTTGTGTGTGTTCAATACAACAGCAAAAGAAATCTGTGAAGGTCAGCAAATGGACCTAGATTTCGAAACCCAAGAGGATATTACCGTTGCCGATTATATCGAGATGATTCGATTGAAAACGGCTGTTTTGCTTGGATGTTCACTTAAATTGGGTGCCATTCGCGGAGGTGGTTCAAAAGAAGATCAGGACAATCTTTACAAGTTTGGTGAATCACTAGGGATCTCATTCCAGATTCAAGATGATATCATGGATGTTTATGCAGATCCGGATAAGTTCGGTAAAACGGTTGGAGGTGATATTATTTGTAATAAAAAGACACTTCTGATGCTTCGTCTTCAAGAAATGGCATCACAAGAAGATAAGTTACTTCTAGAATCTTATTTCGAGCTAACCGATGCCGATGAAAAAATTGAAAAGGTTAAAGCTCTATATGAGAAGTACAATATCAAGGAAATCGCAACGAAAGAAATGATGGACTATTATAATTCTGGTATTGAAGCCTTGAATAGTGTATCCATCGATCAAGAAAAGAAGGCTCCTCTAAAAGAAATTGCTGAGTTTTTGATTCAGCGGGAGTCTTAGAAGCTCTTTTCGACTCACGATCAAAAAGCTCAAATTCATTTTTCTTTTCCTTATTCACATTGAAAATCTGTAATTAAAAAAGCCCGCCTTCCAATAATAATTGGAAAAGACGAGCTTAATTTTCGATTAATAGCGTGGGTTTTAAATTAAATCATAGACTTAATTCATTTGTATACGTTCCGTTTTAAGAAGCGGAAGTAATATCGAGTTGGCCTTTTTGACCATTTGCGTTCCTTCTTTTATTTTTTTGGGCGTTGGAAAAGGCAATAGCTTTTCTTTCGCTCCTTGTTTTGCAACAGCATAAAAATGCTTTTTCAAGAATTCTTCGTCCTTATTTAAAGCTCCAAGTATGGAAATCGGTCCTTCTGCTTTCTCTCCTCCTTTCTTTAAATAGTTGAAGCAAGCCTCAGCAAGGTTTCCATCCGAGAATACTTGATAGAGCGCATCAGCTAAAATATTAATCGTAGCTGTTCCGTCATGTCTAGATTCATAGAAGGTTTTAATTTTTGCGTTCACTTCTGCCGTATTCGCATAATCATCAATACTTAATAATTGATCACCTAACTTTTTTACATCAGAAAAAACAGCAGACATTCCGCCTCCCGTAATTGGGTGTCTCATATTCAAGGAATCTCCTAATAACACAGCGCCGTCTTTTTGGAATGGTTCCGCCACCAATCGATGATTTGGAAACATATCAAATTCACCTTCTTCCACCGCATTTTTAAAAGATTCTCTGGTCGATTCAGGGAACAATGGATAATAATATTCCATCATCAACTCTTTCATTTTCTCACCAAATCTTGGAGGTTTTTCTCCAGGGAAGTCAATCAATAGGCGAACTTCATTAGAAGAAATTGGGTAAATAATGAAAGGCGTTTTATCGGTAACCACCAAGTGTCCATGCCCTTCAAAAGGAAGCGGACAATTCTTTAGCTTCAATCCAACGAAATACCCATTAACTTTTTTATCTGCTTTTGAAAGCTTCCCTCTTAATCTGGCGTGCGGACCTTCGCAAGCTATGGTCAAATGTGCTGGTAAGATTCTTTCTTCGTTGGTATCGTTTTCGATGTATTTTACACCAACAACTTTTCCATTCTCTTCAACGAAATCCAATACTCTTCCTGCAATTTTGGTTACATTTTCATACTGATCTAGACTAGCTCTCAGATTCTGCATGAAATGTCCGTTTCGGAGACCAAACCCCGTAATTTGTTTTCCTTCAACTGGATATTTGATGGTAAATTCATCCTCATTTCTATACAAAGCGTAACCTACCATTGGAACCGCGTCGATACCTTCGATGCAATCTCCCAATCCTAGGTCGCATAACCTCATATAGCCACCAGGTTGCAATAATTCTCCAAGAATTCGCTCTTGAAGTCCCCAGTCAAACTCAATAATCGCAATTTTCTTACCTGATTTTCCTAAATAAGAAGCAATTGGTGCACCCGCAATACCTGCCCCAATTACACAAACGTCGTAGGTTTCGTTTTTTACTTCATTTTTCATAATTCTAAACTTTGAAGTCCATTTTTAACTATTTGTCTCGTTTCCTTATGAATTTTGTTCGAAGTGGACGCTTTCGATTCAATACTCAAAAGGAATTTTTTGAAATACTGTTTGACATCATTCATGTCTGTTGTTTCCAACATGAGTTTTGCAGCCAGACCCTTTCGAATCTTGACATTTTTTGCAAAGACGTCTTTGTTTTCATACAGTTTTTCAAGAGTAGCAATAGCCATTACCTGAGGGATTGCACAGAATTTAAATACTTCCGGATTTTTTAATGTATTCAAATACTGAATACAATCTGGAATATGAACCAATGCATTGTTCAACAAATCATTCAAACAATCCATGGAAGATTGCTTCTCAATGTTTTTCTCGAACATGTCAATGGTCTTTTCATATTTTCCCCAGATATCTTTCGGAAGAAATACGCGATCTGAATGCAGATCCTCATGGTAATCTCGGATGATGTTGGTCTTTTGGAGGAACAATCCCATAGAATTGGAAAGGTCTTCCATGTCCATCATTTCCTTTTTCTCTACTCCAGAGTTTGCAAATAGTTTGGATAATCCGATTCCAACAAGTCCAGCCACATAATGGCAATACAAGTCGAAATCTTTGTTTGTGATTACATCTTCTGTAGCAAAATGGGCCATACCAGCACCCATTCGTTTGGTTATATCTTTGATGATCTCTTGAGCTCCGGGATCCAAAGTTTTAAAAACTCGTGTAATTTTCGGGTAATGCTCGAGCAGATCTACATAATCTTGTTGATCCCCTACGCCTTCTAAATAAAACTCTTCATCATCACATTTCTCATGAAAAGCTTGAAGCAAGGGCATTCTTTTTTCATAGGGAAAATTCATGTCGTCTTCAACGGTATCTAAGGCTCTCAAAACAAGATAAAAGATGCATACATCATCCCTCAATTGTTCTGGAAGCTGCTTAATTACAACTGAAAATGAACGTGAAACTTTTCCTAAAGCGGAATAACAAAAGTCAATATCTGACTGTACTTGTGCAAGTTCTTTTAAGGACTCTTTTGGTGGTGCATACTTTGCACTGTCCTTTTTGATCTTTAACATGGCTTTGATCTCTGAAGGATACAAAGCTGACTGATACAATTCAGCAATCATAAAGTATTTCGTTTTCGATGTATAATTTCGATCAAAAAAGGCACAATTTTTGTGCCAAAATTGATGATTTTAAAAAGAAATAAATGATTGCGGAAAAACCACAAGAAAAAACCACAAACATCCATGAATATTGGGATTGCTGGAGACTTGAAACAGATGAAGGAAGACAAAGATGGTTTTTCGACTACCCCAAGCATCTTAAATCAGAAGCTGAAAAAGCAGAATTTATTGAGAAAATGGTTGAAAATTTTCATTTCGATAAAGCTGCAAACCCAAATAGTTCAGATCAGGTTTTACGATATTTATTAGAAAAGAAAAATGCGGAAAAACCCGTTTCAAAATCAGATCCCATCGATCAGGCTTTAACGAAAGGATTGGAATTTTATTCGCGGCTACAGGTGGAAGATGGAAATTGGGCGGGAGATTATGGTGGTCCTCATTTTCTTACACCCGGTTTAATCATTGTTTCTTACATCATCGGACATGAATTTCATCCAGCACAAATTGCCATGATGAAAAAATACATTCTCAATCATCAAAATCAAGATGGTGGCTGGGGATTGCATATTGAAGATCATTCGACCATGTTTGGGACGGTGATGCAATATGTTAGTTTAAGAATTCTTGGAATGGAAGCGAATGCTCCAGAAGTTGAAAAAGCTCGAGCCTTTATTCATGAACAAGGAGGAGCAACCGGAATCCCACCATGGGGGAAATTCTATTTGTCTGTCTTAAATTTATATGAGTGGGATGGAAACAATTCTATTTTTCCAGAATTATGGGTTTTACCCAGAAACCTGCCTTTACATCCAGGTAACTATTGGAATCACTGCCGTATGGTTTATCTTCCAATGACCTATTGCTTCAGCAAAAAAGTGAAAATTGAGGAGAATGACTTTATCAAATCTTTGAGAAGGGAACTTTATGAAGAGCCTTATGAAAACATCAATTGGAAAAGTGCCCGAAATGCTTGTGCCGAAGTAGATATTTTTAAGCCGGCAACCAAATTATATAAGAACTTCATTGTTTTCGCAAATGCCTATGAGAAAATCGCATGGAAGCATTTTAGAAGAAAATCAGATGAATTTGTATTGGATTACATCCATGCGGAGGACGAGCATACAAATTATATCAATATAGGTCCTGTAAACAAAGTATTAAACGCCTTATGTGTTTGGCATGCTGAAGGTCCAAATTCAGAAAAATTAAAAAAACACATTGAGCGATTTGACGACTATCTATGGCTTGCGGAAGATGGGATGAAAATGAATGGTTATAATGGGTCTCAGCTTTGGGATACCGTATTTGCAGCCCAAAGTTTAATCGAATCTGGAAAAGTAGATGAGTTCCCAGATATGGCGAATAAAATCTACCATTATCTAGATATTTCACAAGTTCAAGAAGACGTCCGCGACCGAGAGAAGTTTTTCCGAACCGTATCCATGCACGGTTGGCCTTTTAGCACAAGAGCACATGGATGGCCCATTACGGACTGCACGGCAGAAGGGTTAAAAAGTACCATTATGCTGAATCAGTATGAGGCTATTGAGAATCGAAACATCCAAGAAGATCGAATGCCTGGAGCGATTGATTTTCTTTTACAAATGCAGAATATTGATGGAAGTTGGGCGAGCTATGAGGAAAAACGTGGTCCGAAATGGATGGAAATGCTCAACCCTTCACAAATATTTGGAGACATCATGGTTGAAGTCGGCTATGTGGAATGCACCTCTGCTTCTATTCAAGGGCTTCAAAAATTCGTAGATAAATACGACTATAGAAAAAATGAAATTTTAGAAGCTATTGAAAACGGAAAAGGATTCATTAAAAGGAAACAAAGAGAAGACGGAAGCTGGTATGGCTCCTGGGCTGTTTGTTTTACCTATGGAACTTGGTTTGGAGTAGATGGTTTAATTAATTGCGGTGAATCGCCGGACTCAGAACACATACAAAAAGCCATTGCCTTTCTTTTAAATAAACAAAATCCAAATGGAAGCTGGGGAGAAGAGTTTAGGTCTTGTGTAGAAGGAAAATACTACAATATTGAAGACGGACATTGTGTGAATACGGCTTGGGCTTTGATGGCGTTGATGAAGGCAGGATGTAAAGATCATGCGGCTATTGAAAAAGGAATTCAGTTTTTAATCTCAAAACAGGACGCAAAAGGAGATTGGCCTCAGGAAAATATTTCAGGAGTTTTTAATGGAAACTGCATGATCACTTATACTTCCTATCGAAATGTATTCCCTATTTGGGCACTTGGGAGGTATTTTTCTGGGAGAAAGTAATCTCTAGATTAATTAAATTAATGCATTCATAAAACAAAAAAGGGACTCTTTCGAATCCCTTTTTTCATATTTTGTGTTGATTGAATTTCAGTTTTATTTCGCACCGTAATCAATCTTTTTTCTGTCGTCTTTAAGATCCGCATGCTCAAGTAAACCTTGATAGATCTTGCTACTAATGTTTTGAAGCATTCTAGATTTTAATTCTTCCTTTTGCGCTGTATAATCTGTTGTTTCCTGTGGTGCCAAAATATTGGTTACAAGAATCACATACACACCAGAATTTCCTTCAATTGGAACGGTCATTTGTCCTTCCTTCAATCCTGAACAAATTGCACCTACAACTTCAGGTTCATTTCCAGCACCTTGAATATTGGTATTATCGAAGTTTACTTTCGCAGTTTGAATCTCTGATCCAGCCGCTCCTGCAACTTCTTCCATTGAATTTTTGTTTGAAAGTAGCTCAATGTATTTTTTAGCGATTTTCTCTTTCTTCGCTTCAAATCTCATTTGCTCCTTTACTGTTTCATAAGATGGCGCTCCCTCTTCGATTTTATTGACCAATTGGAAGATAGAATAAACACCTTCATCTGTAAGAATTGGACTTGATATATCCTTTTCTTTTGCATTTGCATTAAAAACAAATTTCAAAATGGAAGTTTCACCTTTCGTTACATTGAAAACCCTTGGGTTTTCGATACTTACATATCCATCTTTCACAAGGTAACCAGAGTCCTTTGCAATCGAATCGAACAAATCAGTATTTTCATACATCTTGTTCATCAAAGCCAAGGACTTGTCAAATGCAGCATTATTTGCAGCATCTCCAGCTTTTACTTCTTTAAAGATGATCGCCAACTGAGCCGCCTTGTCTTTTCTTCCAAGAACTTCAACGATATGGTATCCGTAATTTGTTTTTACCAATTGTAAATCTCCAATTTTTCCATTGAAAGATGCA
>JAUICI010000111.1 GCA_030427935.1 Bacteroidia bacterium
AGTTTACATTCTCAAAATTGTATCGGATATTTGCATAAGGTACTAATTCATAGGTGACATTCATCACGTCTCCTTTATTAATGTCTAAATTGAATTGTGATATTGAACTCCCATTAACATCCTTCCATCCGGAACGATAATAACCTATTCCGTTAGTATTTGAAAGCTCATATGTTACTCGTATCATATAGGAATGAAACAAACTTCCATTATGGGCTAAAATAAAATCTCCATTTATATCGCTTATAACTTCTTTTACAATGTCACCGTCTATTCCAGCTCCTGTAAAGGAGCCCTTTAATTTCCATAATTCTAACTTTATATTTGAAATTCCTTCTCCTGTTTCAGGATTCACAACCCTTCCCTCTACATAAATGTTTTTGCCATCTTTAGCACAGGAGAAAAGAAAGAGCAAAGATATGATTATCAGGTTTTTCATTTCCCAAAGATACGAATATTGAATCTATGCGAATTACGGTAAATCGCAAATGAGAAAATTGTCCAATCTATAAATAAACAAGTGATACTCTCGGATAAATCACATATGAACATTACCAACAAAAATCTTATTTTTGCCCAAAGCCCAAGACAAAATGAGATTTCATACAATTTTTTCTATTACTCTTCTATCTGCCTTAATGCTTTCCTGTAAAGCCGGAGAAAAGGAAAAAGGTCTTGAAAAGAAAGAAGAGAAAGTCAAAACAGAAGTGGAAGTAAAATCTGAAATTGATTCGCTTTCTGTATTAATCAAAAAAGAACCTTCCAAAGAGTTGTACATGGCCCGAGCGCAAGCGTATGACAAAGTAGGCAGATTTGATCAGTCCATTATCGATGCGGAAGAAGCTTATAATTACGATAAAGACGATTATGACAATATGATCTTCTATGGAAAGATGCTCATGAATGCCTTAATCTATAATCCCCAATTGATCGAAAAAGCTCGGCCGATTTATGAAAAAGCCATCGAAATGTATCCCGACATGGCAGAAGGCTATCTTGGATTAGGTAAAGTTTATACATTGGTCAACAATCCCGATGAGGCATTTAAATTCATTAATAAAGCTTTAAAAATTGATGATAAACTCAGTGAGGGCTATTATTTGAAAGGATTTATCTACCAAAAACAAGGAAAAGCCAAGCTGGCCGTGTCATCCTACATGACGTGTATTGAACAAGATCCAAGTTTTACTGAAGGTTATATTGTTTTAGGATCGATCTTTTCGAAATATGGTGATAGAAAATCACAAAATTTAGCGGAGGGTTATTTTAGATCGGCTTTGTCCATTGAACCTAAAAACACGGATGCTTTCTATGGTTTGGGAATGCTTTACCAAAATCAAGACCGATTGGATAGTGCTATTGCGCAGTATAAGATTATTAATCGATTGGATACAACTTATGCCATTGCCTATTTCAATCAAGGTTGGTTGTATTTGAATCGAAGCGAGTATGTTGATTCGGCCATTATTTATTTTGAACATGCAATTAAAGCCGACTCGCTTTACGCGGACGCTTATAATAATTTAGGTGTGGCTTATGAAGCGAAAAAGAACCTAGAAAAAGCAAAAGAGAATTATCTGAAAGCCATGCAAATCAATCCGGATCATCAAATGGCCAAGGAGAATCTTCAAACTCTTTATAAATAATGGCACAAGCGATAAAAGATAGAATTCGCAATCCGCTATTTGCCAATATTGTTTTAGAAAATATTTTTCCGATTCTAGGTTTCTTTCTATGGAACTGGAATCTCTATTATATTTTCTTATTCTATTTTTTAGACTTTTTTGCCTCCGAATTTTCTTTTGGGGTCAAACTTTGGAATATCATCCGTAAGCCTGGACATTACCATGGATTCGACCCGGAAATGCGGATCAAATTCTTCAAGTTTTTAGGAATTCAACTACCCATATTTATTGCTGTGTTTTTAGTCTGTGCTTGGTTAAGTACGCTAACCGCAGACACCGTGATGGTTAGTCTGCACTGGAAAGCTGAAATCCAGAAATTTTTTGAGAAGGAATATCTTTTCGTAATTGCCATATTCTTTGCTCAATTCCTTTATGTGAAAATGACTTTTCTAGTTCCAAGAAGGTATGTGAGTTTAAAAGAAGCTGAGTTTTTTAGACGAAATCTGATTGGTTTGGGAACTACACTAGTCGGAATCGCCTGTTTGTTTGGCATTTCCCTTTTGATCCCATTTTCCGAAATCAGCATGATCATCATGATTATCTCCGTGAAAATGCTACTCGATATTTTTGTTTACAACCGTCTAGGTTAGAAATTATATCTGAAATTCAGCATGCCTCCTAATCGATAATTCAGCATTTTGGAAGAACGAATTCTCGAATTCATCCCCATACTAAAAGGCAAATTCAATCCAATCGACCAGTTTTCTGTCAGCTGATAATTAACACTTACATCCAACATCGCGTCCATTCTAAATTTCTGAAACATTCCATGGTCAACTGATTGCAAATAATCCATACTCTGGGGGGATCTGTATTTTGAATCTACATTCATCAAGAAAGCAAATCGCGCTCCCGCCAAGACCTCAATATTCCATCTATTCTTCAATTTGAATTGATAACCGAACTGCAAAGGAACTGTGAAGTAGGAAGTTTGAATCAGTAATTGATAATTGTTTACAACTGTTGCCGTATCATAAAAAGAATACAAAGGGTTTTGAATCGGGTTATTATTCGAATCCAATACCACTTCATAGGCTACTGTTCTTCGAATCTGAAATATTTCATCCGTATAATTCGTCGTCGAAAAATCTTTTTGATAACCAATTCCGGTCTTGATTAAGAAAGACTTGACATTCATGATTCCATTAATTCCGGCTTCAAAAGTATTTAGGTTTCGAACCAAACCGATATTGTCGTAAGTCAGATCGTTTTTCTTTGTCAAAACATCCGAAAAAGAATAACCGAGTTGTGCTTCCAATCCAAAAGTGATGATTTTCGGTTTCTTTATGTTTCTTAAATCAATTCGCATGTATTTCTCATCAGAATATGGAAACTCCGAGGCTAACAAAGGATTGATTTTATTCAACTCTTCCTCTTGCAGCTCCATATTGTTTTCTTCGATCTTGTTGCTTAGAAGAGTCTTATTGTGATTTAAATTCTGATTCTCATCCAAATTCGTCTTCCCAATTGTCTGCTTCTTTTTTGAAATTGGATCCGCCTTTTTTGGAACTGCCACTTTGGAGTTTAAATCATTCTTAGCAAGATCTTTTTGATCCAACTCCTTCTTTTTAGGTGCCTTTTGATAAGACTTCTTTTGCACCATCTTATTTAAGTTTTTTGCATTTGGTGAAAGATTTGATGCATTGTCTTTTAGATTGGCATCATCAACCAGGTCATTTTTTTGATTGACTAGATTCTCATGATCAAGCTCATTTTCATCCTGAATTTTCAATCCAGTATCATTAGTTGCATGAAGAACTTCTTCGTCTTGCTTTTTGAATTTATCATCTCCACTCAAAACGATACCATTATCCTGATTCATTGAAGGGTCATTATTCAAATTAGAATCATCAGATGACAAAGCAACCACCGATTCAAAATCAGGTGATTTTGAAAATGGAAAAATGAAATAAGCAGTTGCACCTGCACCTGCTACTAGAAGGAAAATCCACAAAAATCTCCAATATGATTTCTGCCCAATATTGTTCATCACGAAGTCTTTTGCTTCGGGAGGGGGAGCGACACCTTCATTTCTGAACTCCCCGTACAAGTTTTCTATTTCCTTATCTTCAAGATACATTGTAAATCCTATTTTCGGTTACTTTATGATTCAATTCTTCTTTCAACATTTTTCTTGCTTTGTGCAATTGAGATTTCGATGTATTCACTGAAATCTCCAGATATTCTGCAATCTCTGGATGGCTTAATCCTTCAATTACATACAAACTAAAAACCACCTTATAGCCTTCTGGCAAACCATCTAAAGCTTTTTGAAGTTTTTCTTTGGTGATCGGGTTAGCATCTTCTTCCTGCTCTACCTTCATTTCAATAACTTCATCCCTTTCAAACTGAATGGAATAATGTTTTTTGATAAAATTGAGGGAGGTATTGATGACAATCTTTCGAATCCAACCCCCTAAACTTTGATTAGGATCGAACTGCTTTCGATTATTATAGACCCGGATAAAACTCTCCTGCAACATGTCTTTTGCATCATCTTCGTTTCTTGCCATTCGAAGACAATGGGAATACATGTTCGGTGCATAGGCATTGTAGACCTTTTCAAAGATTCGCCTATTTCCTTTTATAAATTTCTTTATTTCTGCAGGATCATTCAAATTCAAAACAAGCACCCCCGAAGAGGTGCTTTAATTAGTGTTTTATTGCACCGTTACCGTTGTGCAATCGGTTGAAGAACAACCTGTATTATCCATTATCGTAACACATGCTTGATATGTAACTCCTACTTGACCTTGCCAAGAAATTGTTTGGCCCTGATAAGTATTCACGGTATTGCTATCGGTTACTGTCCAAGTGTAAGTGAAAGGAGCAACTCCTGTTGCATTAGCACTAGCCGTTACCATATTGGATCCAGTTGAGTCCACATAGGCCCACGCTTGAACTCCACAACCTCCACCAACTGGACCATATCCAATACTATCGCAATAAGTTGCTGTGCATCCACCTGCATCAGTTTGCGTTAAGCAAGCATATCCATTCACATTTGGAACCGAAATTGTTGCACCCGTGTAAGTCGATCCGTTCACGTCCCAAGAATAAGAATATGGTGCAGTTCCTGTACCTGATGCGTTCAACACAATCATATTATTATTTGAATCTAAATACGAAGTGAATGACGTGGTACAATTTCCTGGGTTTCCTCCTCCATTTGGAACAGAATCACAGTAGCTTGTAAAACATCCATCCGCATCCAACATGGCTGCACAGAAATCAGAAACCGGTCCTTGAACCGTGATGGTTTGTCCGTATAAAGTATCTTGACCAATAACCCATACATACTGAATAGGCGCAACTCCTTGTCCTTGTCCATTAAACGTATACACATTATTTGTAGAATCGTAAGTGACTGTATAATTAAACTGACAATTGGTATTGTTCGTATCGATTCCCAATGAGTCGATAATATTTTGAACATTAGGATTGTTTGGGCTAGTTGGGTTGTTTTGACATGATCCGATTAAGAACGCGATCACCCCAAAAACAGCAAATAAAGAGAATTTCATTTTTTTCATCATTAAAGTTTTAAGTGTTTAACACTCTCAATACAACATGAAAAATGAAGGGTTGTCTGAGTAGAGAAAAATTTTTTAGAATAGACGAGAAATATCGCTATAAAGTTGGAGGGCCCGCCTGACTTTCCATATAACTTTGAAGAATTAAAGTCGCTGATATTCTGTCAACTGTGGCCTTATCTCTTCTTTTCTTTTTACTGATGCCTGAATCAATCATGGTTTGAAAAGCCATTTTTGAAGTAAACCGTTCATCAACCATATGAATAGGAATCTCCGGGTATTTATTTTGCAATTTTTTTACAAATGCATCAACAGCATCCGAAGAATGAGTTCTTTCATTATTGAGCCTTTTCGGTTCTCCAACAATGAAAGCCTCTACCTTATTTTTTGAAAGATAGGTTTCTAAATAGTCGAAAAGCTTTTGAGTTTCAACTGTTTCTAGTGCTGAAGCGATGATTTGCAAGTCATCCGTTTCGGCTAAACCGGTCCGCTTCTTTCCGTAATCGAAAGCTAGGAGTTTCATTAGATGATATTGATATAATCCTGGTCGATATAAACCATTTCGATCTTGCCTCCAGAAGCGGTTAAAGTGATAAGAGACATCTCTCTTGATCTTGTTACTCTGATCTTATAGATTCCACTCAACGCACTAAACTCACTAGATGGAATGGTCATGAAGTCATAGTCATCATCTGTATTATAACGTTGGAAAACCACTTCGTCATCTGAATTTAAAATCTCCACAAGTATTCGATCAAAATCACCTTGTATTGGCGGACCGTCCCATTGAAAATACCAAGTAAAGCCGGTATAAATAATGTCTTGCGATGCGGGGATTGAGCAAGTGTAAACATTATCAAATAATCCGAAATTTGTTAAGGTAGTTCCTTGATGAAAGACTTCCACAAAAGCCGTATCTAGAAATTGGGTAAATTCTCTCTCGTAGGTATAAGCTCCTGCCCCTCCATATTCAGTTACAAGATCCATGATCTTTACCTGATCTCCATCAACGAAATTGATATTGGCACCCAGCTCTTTTTTCTTACGAAGACGGCACCTAACTTTGGTGTGATTTAAGTGCTCACTAAATTCAATTCTATAATGTTGATAGATGTCGTTGGTTTCGATTTTAGTCGACTTCTTTGTACAAGAAGCGAAAACCAAAATAAGTGATGTCCATAAAAGTGCTCTCATAATTCCAAAAATACAAAATCAAAAGATATAAAAGAGCCTATATCTAACCTGTTGAACTCGAAAGACCCCGATATTAGTTGACTACAACGGGGAAAATGGCCTCAACATCCGTTTCACCAGGAGCACATGTTCCGTCTTTTATCCCTCCGGGTTGATGCTTCAAGGATAATTTGAAATTGCCATTGTTTGAAGTCGTTACAGTCCAATCCGAAGTTAATCCCAATAAATATCCATTATTATCTGTGTCGGTAATATTGAAATCAACCATCAAATTCCCCAAGGCCTCATAGCAAATTCGATGCTCAAAATTAGTTACCTGAATTGCAGGAGTAACATCTTCAGCAGGGTTTGAGGATTCGTCCCAAAATTCAACTGTCACGGAATACACATGACCTGAATCCAATTGAATTGTATCAATAATCGGATCGTTACCACCTATTCCATCAGTATCGGAATACTCAACTGAAAATGTATTCTGATTTGATTGGTCCGTAATATTCAATTTTACCGTTGTAATCACTGCATGATTGTGTCCCGCGTGAGGGTCTTTAGCTTTTTCACAAGAACCAGCAAATAAAAGAGCAATTGCTCCAGCTAGAAAAATTAGTTGCTTTTTCATATCCTTTAATATTAAATCGTATAACTCAGTTTTATCGTTGCTCCTATACCTAAATCATCTGTATAGAAGCGAAATCTGTTCATGTATTCTCTATATTTCATGTTGAGCATGTTTTGAATTTCAAAGCCCAAAGTCAAGTTCCCTTTTTTCTGAATCAAAGTGATGGCCGACTCAAAATTCAGTAAAAAATAAGCTGTAGGTACTCCATAAATATTGTCTTCTGGACTATGTTTCCATTGTCTGGTAACGCCAACTCCGGAAAGTTTAATATAGGGATCTAAAATCTTTTCTGAAGATTTAAAAGTATACTTCAAATAAGCACCTATGCGATCTGAAGGCATTTGGGAGATATACTGGCTTCGAACCAAATTATAAGCCCATAAGGTAGATCCATTCAAATTAATCTCAAATTCCTCTGTTGCCATAATGGATAATGAAACATCTCCTCCGGTTAACAAAGCATCATCTTGGGCATAATAAAAAGATGGAAAAGCTCCACGAATAGTTAAAATAGGCTCACCAGGTTGTTGATATATAAAATCCTGAAAGTAGTTGGCATAAATCTCCGCATTAAAACGAACTCTGGAAGATTGGTGCCGATAGCTTAAAGAAGTACCGGTTGAGGACTCTGGCTCTAGACTGGGGTCTCCAATTTCAATAGCAGCAACACCTTGATGCAAACCATCTGAAAATAATTCATTGGGTTCTGGATTCCTCCATGCTTGAGTCACACTCCAATTCAAGCTGTTTTCTTGATTAAATCGATACTGTAACCCAAAGTTTCCCGAGGCATTATTCCAATTTCTTTCTGGTTCGATTGTTTGACCATTCTCAATATAATAGTAATTGAAAAAACGAGTGTCGAATCTTAAACCAACTTCTAATTTCAGTTTACGAATGGTCAGTGACTCAATCCAATACACTCCTCCACCATATTTGTTGTAATTCGGAATCAAATATGAAATCCCACCATAAATATTTCTTGCCCCAACATAGTTGATTCCAATTTTCCCTTTGAAACCCTTTCTATAAGCATGTTCCCAGTGAATATTTCCGTAAAACCCTTCGAGCGTAAATTGCATTTGCGGGGTATCATCCCATTCGCCTCCATAGGGCTTATACAAGTCATATTCACTTCGAATATTTCTTTGATAAGCAAAATCTAAAACCAATTCACCCGCTTTCCCAGTTTCAATTCGACTACCCGCTTTAAGTAAATGATGGGTTACATCTTGAAAAGGCCGATCAATCCCGTATTTAAATCCTTCCTGAACAAGAGGTTTATCTCTTGCAATTGCATCCTCTAAGTCTGTGACATTCCCAATATGAGCACCTTTAAAAATGCCGAGTTTGGTATTGAACATGGAATAAAAAATTTCTAGGTCCCATGATTTTCCTTTATACATCGTATTGAAGGACATATTATACTCCTCAACTCCAGTATTTGCAATAAAATAATCTGATGCATTCGTATTCCCCAACTTCTTCAAGCTACCTTGCAAGCGCCAAGACCAACCGGGCGTACTTTTAAACATCCCTTCGATTTGGCCATTTACAGACCCACCTAAACCATTAGAGTTAAAAACGACATCCACTCCTCCATGAATCCCAGAAGAATCGGGTAATACTGCTGGTCTTAAAATAATGACTCCCCCAATTGCTCCAGGGCCGTATTTCACCGCTTCAGCTCCTTTAATCAAATTGATCTCTCCTAAAGCATAAGGATCTACTTCTGGTGCATGTTCAACACCCCAATTTTGAGACTCTTGAATGATGTCATTATTGAGAATTAAAATTCTAGAACTATGCATGCCATGGATGACAGGCTTACTAATGGAGCTTCCAGTTTTTAGGGATGAAACCCCATTAATTGACTCTAATATTCCACCTAAATTTCGGGATTTCATGAGTTCAAGTTCTCTTCCATTTAGTTGCTCATTCGGTTTTCCAACATTTCCTATTTCTACTTTCTCCAGTATTTCAATTTCCTCTAGCTGATGATGTTCCATGTAGATGTGGAGATGCGTGCTTTTATTTAAAACTACGGTTCTGAAAATGGGCTCACATTCAGCGTGACTGATGCGTACCATATAGGTGCCTGGACAAAGTCCCTTTAATTCAAAATTCCCTTTGGCATCCGCTGTAGTACCTTTCTGAATTGAATCAATATAAACATTGGAAAAGCCGAGTTCAGACTGATCATGGTTGTCTAGGATTAATCCACTTAAAATCAAATCGCATTTCTGAGCATTCGCTTGAAAGCAAAAAATTAGTGAACCAATCAATATGAAAAACCCTGAACGCATTGTTTTCTCAGCTGAAATAAGGACACAAAGATACAGCTTTATCTGCTAAACGCAACTTGGTTTCATTAAAAAACTCTATTTTTGTACTTATGGAGGAAATCCTGAGAGAAAAAAATATCAAAGTCACCGATACCCGAAAGGAAATTTTACGAATCCTTTCAGAATCCAAATCGGCTATTTCCTACAATACGATTCAGGAAAAAACAGCCTTAAAATTGGATAAAGTAACCGTATATCGAACTCTCGACACGTTTGAAAACAAAGGTATCATCCACTCGATTCCATCTGAAGACGGAATCAAATTGTATTCTTTTTGCAAGGATGATTGCCATGATCATGATCACGATGATAATCATGTTCATTTCAATTGTGAAATGTGTAATACTACCGTATGCTTGTATCATGTTGATATACCATCTGTAGAATTACCAAAAGGTTACTACATGCATTCAAGTAAATTAATCGTTAACGGTATTTGTCCAGAGTGCAGGTAGGCTTTACCATAAATTGATTCAAACTTAGTATTTACATAATCCCGTCAACCTGATAGAGGCGATACCTTTGCGGGAAAATCTAAAACAACCGCATATGTCTTGGGGATTTCCACCGGAAGTAGAAAAAACCGTAATCATTTCAGAAGATCCTGATAATCTATCGGAGAAAATTCTTTCAGTTGTGAAGCAATTCGATTGGAATATAGAATTAAAAAAAGACAACTACCTCTATTTCACTCGAAGGCAAAAATTTCGTTTACACCTCTTCTTCTTGAAAAATGAACGTACCGATATTATTGTTCGAATAAATGAAAATGACACGCTTGTGGTAAGGTCTTGCGGACCTAACTTCATTTATGATGGTGGTGCTAATAAAAAGAACATATCCAATTTACTTTCTGCTTTAGCCAAATAGCTGATTTTAAGATTTTTCCTTAACTTATGGGAAAATATCTACTCAAATGGCCATACATTACAATGCAGATTACGTGAAAGCCCATCGGGCAATGATCGGATTAGGAGATTACTATTTTATTGGAACAAAAGACTTCGTTTTCGCTTATCCAGTGAAATTTGACAGCAATGAAGAAAAACTAGAATTCTTTATCAGTGGAGACAATCCAAGAGATTATTTAGACGATCTTCTTGAAAATCCAGACATGACTCCAGACAAACTCAAATCTGAACTCCAGACTTTAGCCGATAATTTTGAAAAAGTGGACTATATCGAAGCCCATTTTTATGAATTAAAGGATTATCCTTTCTTGAAAGTTTCCGCTAATTTACTGGGAAGTTCCCTTATGTTAGGAAAGAAAAAAATAGGCTCTAAGTTCATCTTGGCGAATTTCTCCAAGCAGAATAAAAAGGATATTAAGAATTTTTACAATAACTAGAAATTATGGCATTCGGATTACCTCCAAAATTTGAAACTGAAATTCAGCAAGATCGACCAAGACAAGAATTAATTGAAATAGCATCTAAAGCGCACTCTAAATTAAGTTGGGAATTGATCCAGTCTTCTGAGCATATTGTACAATACTATCGCAAACAAAAAAGCATGATGGGGCGATTGTTTTACCCTGTTGGCGGCTGTGATATTACCTTGCGCATCAATGATCAAAATAAAGTTACCATTAAGAGTGAAGGTCCGAAAAGCGGGTTTACAGATGCAGGCCTCAATCGCAAAAATGCGGAAGCTTTAGCAAATGAACTCGGTTTAAAAATAAATTCTTAGGCTTGAAGCAGACTTTTTAAGCTTACTTTCTTTTCGATAATTTCATGTAAATCAGAAATCGCCACTCTTTCTTGTTCCATTGTATCTCGATCTCTTATGGTAACCGTATTGTCTTCTAAAGACTGATGATCCACAGTTACCGAGTAAGGTGTACCAATGGCATCCTGTCTACGATATCTTTTACCAATAGTATCTTTTTCATCATACTGGCAACTAAAATCAAATTTCAAATCATCGATGATGGCTCTTGCCTTTTCTGGTAACCCATCTTTTTTCGTCAAGGGCATGACCGCAACTTTATAAGGTGCTAATGCTGGTGGAATACTCATGACTTTCCTAGACGAACCATCCTCCAAAGTTTCTTCTTTAAATGCTGATGAAATAACCGCTAAGAACATTCTATCCAATCCAATCGAAGTTTCGATCACATAGGGTACATAGGATTCGTTAATTTCTGGATCAAAATACTGCAGTTTTTTCTTAGAAAATTCTTCATGTTGCTTAAGGTCGAAATCTGTTCTTGAGTGAATCCCTTCCAATTCCTTAAATCCCATTGGAAAATCGAACTCAATATCACAAGCCGCATTGGCGTAATGAGCTAGCTTAACATGGTCATGTACCCTGTATCTCTCTGGGTTAAACCCCAATGCTTTGTGCCAGTTTAATCGTTGTTCCTTCCAATACTCGTACCATTTCATTTCTTCTCCGGGAGGAACAAAAAACTGCATTTCCATTTGCTCAAACTCGCGCATACGGAAAATAAACTGTCTTGCAATTATTTCATTTCTAAAAGCTTTCCCTATCTGGCCTATTCCAAAAGGAGGTTTCATCCTTCCAGATTTCATTACATTTAGGAAATTAACATAAGTCCCCTGGGCTGTTTCCGGTCTCAAATATATTTTACTAGACTCGCCAGAAACAGAACCTAACTCTGTAGAAAACATCAAGTTAAACTGCCGCACATCTGTCCAGTTTTTGGTTCCACTAATTGGATCAGCAATTTCTAAATCTATAATTATTTGCCTAACTTCCTCCAGATCATTGGCTTCCATAGAGTTTTTAAACCTTAACTCTATGGCTTTTATATCTTCATGGTACTTAACTACCCTGGGATTAGTTGATATAAACTGAGCTTCGTCAAAACTTTCCCCAAAACGTTTAGCAGCCTTCCCTACCTCTTTACTTATTTTTCCTCTAATTTTTTCTATATGCTCTTCAATAAGCACGTCTGCGCGGTATCTTTTCTTAGAATCTTTGTTATCAATTAGTGGATCATTAAATGCATCAACATGTCCAGAGGCTTTCCAAGTTGTTGGGTGCATAAAAATGGCAGAATCTAAACCCATAATGTTTTCATGCAGATGAACCATGGAGTACCACCAATATTGTTTGATGTTATTCTTCAACTCCACCCCATTTTGCCCATAATCGTAGGTAGCACTTAATCCATCATAAATTTCGCTGGATGGAAAAATAAAGCCATATTCTTTGGCATGTGCTATTACTTTTTTGAGCTTATCATCATTTACCGCCATCTTCTCTTTGTTGCTATTGGTTTAATTAAATTCTATTTAAACCGTAAAGATAAGACAAGTATGGAAAGCGGGCAAGTGCGTTTAGCTGTAATGCAAAGGTTTAATAGC
>JAUICI010000280.1 GCA_030427935.1 Bacteroidia bacterium
CAATTTCGATAAACATGGAATCGGTTTGTCTTCTTTGAAAGTGGACATGAAACAAATGATTCAAAGAAAGAATGAAGTGGTTGAGCAGACTTGTGGTGGAGTGAAATTTCTGATGGATAAAAATAAGATCGACGTACACCATGGATTGGGATCTTTTGTAGACAAGAACACAATCAAGATTACGCCTGCCAAAGGAAAAGCGAAGACAATCACAACAAAGAATACGATTATTGCAACTGGTTCTAAACCGAATTATTTCCCAGGAATGGAACCAGACAAAAAGCGAATTATCACTTCTACTGAAGCTTTGAACTTAAATGAAGTTCCAAAGAAAATGGTTGTGATCGGTGGTGGAGTTATTGGACTTGAATTGGGATCAGTTTATGCTAGATTAGGAACGGAAATTCAGGTTGTGGAATTTGCTGATTCGATCATTCCAACAATGGATAGAGAGCTTGGTAAAGAATTGACTAAAGTTCTAAAAAAGGAAGGCTTCAAGTTCAATTTAAAACATAAGGTTCAGAAAGTTGAAAACAAAGGAAAATCAGTTGTGGTTACTGCTCTTGACAAGAAAGATCAAGAAGTGACTTTTGAAGCTGACTACTGTTTGGTTGCTGTTGGAAGAAAACCATATACTGAAGGATTAGGACTTGACAAAGCGGGAGTTAAAGTTACCGATAGAGGTCAGATTGAAACCGATGATCATTTAAGAACGAATGTTGAGGGTATTTATGCAATCGGAGATGTTGTAAAAGGTGCCATGTTAGCTCATAAAGCTGAAGAAGAAGGTGTTTTTGTAGCAGAGATGTTAGCAGGACAAATTCCTCATATCGATTATAATTTGATTCCAGGAGTTGTTTATACATGGCCTGAAGTTTCTGCTGTTGGTAAAACAGAAGAGGAGTTGAAAGCTGCTGGTGTAAATTACAAAAAGGGGTCATTCCCAATGAGAGCTTTAGGTAGAGCGAGAGCATCCATGGATATCATGGGATTTGTAAAAGTTTTGGCTGATGCGGAAACGGATGAAGTTTTAGGTGTTCACATGATTGCTCCAAGAGCAGCGGATTTGATTATGGAGGCTGTTACAGCGATGGAGTATAGAGCTTCTGCTGAAGATATGGCAAGAATATGTCACCCACATCCTACATTTACGGAAGCAACGAAAGAGGCGGCCTTAGCTGCTACAGATGATAGAGCAATTCACTCTTAGAATATAAAATAATTACAAGGGACCGGAACAAAAGCTATTGTTTCCGGTTTTTTGTTTTATGGCGATAGATTTGAAAAAGAAAGTAGGCGTATTAATGATTCAATTAGGAACACCGGATTCTCCGAAAGTATCTGATGTTCGATCCTATTTATCAGAATTTTTAAATGATAAAAGGGTAATTGACTTGCCTTGGTTAGGCAGGAAGTTATTGGTAAATGGAATCATTGTTCCCTTTCGTGCACCCAAATCAGCCAAAGTTTATAAGGAATTATGGGAATTGGGAAATGGAGAATCTCCACTTTTAACCTATTCCAAATCAATAGAAAGCCAGCTGAACGAAAGACTGAATAAGGACAATATTTTCGTTCATTTAGGAATGCGCTACAAGAATCCACACATTGTAGACGCACTTATCGAAATGAAGAAGAAGAATTATGATGAAATTGTGATTTTTCCTTTATTTCCGCAATATGCGAGTGCAACGAGCGGTTCTGCCATTGATGAGGCACTACGTGTGATTCGAAATTGGTGGGTTGTACCCAATATTACGGTAATCAACCAGTTTTGGGACAATGAGGGTTATATTGATCAATTTGTTCAAAATGCCCGAAAATTCGATCTAGATTCTTACGATCATATCTGTTTTTCTTATCATGGTTTACCGATTCGACATGTAGACAAAGTTTACGAAGAAGGCATGTGTTCAGACCATAGTTGTGAGCACGAAGTTACGGAAGACAGCAAGTTTTGCTATAAAGCTACTTGCTTCGGAACCACTCGTTTGATCGCGGAGAAATTGGGAATTAAGGAGGAGGATTATACGGTTTGTTTTCAGTCACGTTTAACGAAGAATTGGTTGGAGCCATATGCAGATCAAGTAGTTGAGCAAAGAGCCAAAAAAGGGGACAAGCGCATCTTATTCTTCTCGCCTGCTTTTGTTGCCGATTGTTTGGAGACGATTATTGAAATCGGTGACGAATATCAAGAGATTATTGAGGAATTCGGAGGTGAAAAAGTGGATTTAGTCGAATCGTGCAATGATAAAGTCGAATGGGTAGCTACTTTGGAACAATTGATTCGATCAAATTCCTTATCTTATAGAGAAAATTAAAACCTTTGGCTATAAAGCGATACTTTTCTACATTTAATTTATTCTTTACGATTGTCTTTATATTTTTTGCATTCGTCAATCATGATTTAGAAAAAGAATGGAAGTTTATTCTGGCGATGGA
>JAUICI010000112.1 GCA_030427935.1 Bacteroidia bacterium
ATATAAGATTAATGGTCAGTTAATCTTGGTTTTTTCAAAGAGTGGAATTGAATTAGAAAACCTAACTTCAGGCAAGGAATTCAAATCGAAAAAATCGAAATACGTCTCGGAATATAATAGGAATGGAAACCATTTGATTTGGCTGAGTGGTGAACGAATGTACATTAATGAAAATTTTGAAAAAGTTGAGATTAAAAAGAAAAAATAATTTAGTCATATTACTGTGCTTTTTCATTTTACAAGCAAATGCTCAGAAAAGTGTGACTTCCGTATTTCCCTTGAAATGGAAACAAAAAATTGGAGTTACAACCTATCGAACCAATATGGTTTTGGATGGAGATATCCTCTATATCGGGTCGAACGGAGAAGATCGGAATTTAAAAGTAGATCCTTTGGATGGAGTCTATGCCTTAAATGCTAAAACAGGCGAAAAGATATGGCATTTTCAACCTGAGTTGTTGGGGGATAATGATGTGAATGGTCTTGCAGTGGACAAGGAAAATATCTACTTCGGAACCGACAATTATTATTTCTTCTGTTTGGATAAAAAATCGGGAGAACAAAAATGGAAAATTGAAACACGATATGATGTAGAGTCCATGCCCGTAATGGCCGATTTGAATGGAGATGGATCTAAAGAAGTTGTTTTTTCGGTCCAAGGAGCAGGTGTGCATGCCGTTTCAGCCGAAAACGGGAAACTGTTATGGAAACAAGACAGCATCGGAACAAGCGGTAATCATGCACCTTTATGTGTGGATTTGAATAATGATGGAACTAAAGATGTGCTCATCGGAGGCCGAACAACGCCTTACACAAATCGTACGGCAGGCTTCAAAATGGAGCATTATGGAGATTATCTTTTTGCCTTCGATGGAAAAAACGGAACGCCTCTTTGGCAGCATCCATTTGGGTCCAATTTGCATGCATCTCCAGTGGCTTACAGAGATCAACATGATAGTTTGGTTATTTGTATGGTTTCCGCTTATTGCTCATTAAAATTCTTAAGACCCAACGGTGAAAAAAGGTGGTCTTATAGTTTTGGATACGGTTGTTTTGCTTCACCTGCTTTGTCTGAAAAGTCCATTTCAAATTCTACAAGTTGGCATTCGAGAGGTGGTTTTTCGATTTATGGAAAATCCAATTTCAAAAAAGAAGATGTATTTAGTCGATCAGGTGGCGAAACGGGTCTAGTCTCTGCTTCGGCAGCCGTTGCAGATGTTTCAGGAGATAAAGGAATGGAGTTTATCTCAGTGGATGAAGATTATCGATTATTGATCGTCCCGGAATCCGAAAAAGAAAAATCTTATTACCTAAAACTCCCCAAAGGAGCCGAAGCAACACCCTATGTTCTAGATGTTGACGGAGACGGAAAGAACGAGATTCTAGTCGCCTGCTTAGATGGCTACCTCTATTGCTACTCCACCAACCGAAAAGGAGAAGTCCAATGGGAAGGCTTTCGGGGTGGAAGGAAAGATGGGGTTTATTGAAGTTAGATTTTAGAATGTAGAAGTACGAATGAAAATAATCATAATCCTTGAGTCTTCTTTGCCTAGTCTTGTACTGAATTAATAATCTAAAAATCCAAATCTCCAATAGTCCAAAAATCCTAAATTTGCCTCATGAAATATATGATCGTAGGTTTAGGAAATCCAGGAGGTAAATACATAAATACACGCCACAATATTGGTTTTTTGGTTGTGGAAGATTTTGTCGCCGATAGAGAAGGAGAGTGGGAGACAGATAAATTAGCTGATGTTGCTCGAGTGAAGTTTAAAGGACGACAAGTTATTTGTATCAAACCGACAACCTTCATGAATCTGAGCGGAAAAGCCTTGAATTACTGGATGCAAAAGGAAAAAATACCTCTTGAGAATGTTTTGGTGATTACTGATGACATCGCATTGCCATTAGGTAAATTGAGAATGAAAGGGAAAGGCTCTGACGGCGGACACAATGGCTTAAAGGATATTCAAAATACAATCGGACATTCCAATTATGCGCGTTTGCGATTCGGTGTTGGAAATGATTTTCCGAAAGGTCGTCAAGTGGATTTCGTTTTGGGTGTCTGGAACGATGAAGAAGTTGCGGTCTTGCCCGAACGAATTACTACGGCTGGAGAATTCATCAAAAGTTTTGTTTCTGTTGGTTTAAACTTGACCATGAATAATTGGAACAATAAGTAATGGACCTGAATCCAATTTTTCAAAAGGAATTAGGACTCGAAGTTTCAAGCTCTCGACCACTTTCCGGTGGCGATATCAATGAAGTTTTACTGGTAAATGAGGAGTTCGTCATTAAACTCAACGATGCAGAAGCTTTTCCTGAAATGATGCGTTTAGAAGCGGATGGATTAAATGCTATGCGTGAGACAAACACCATTCAAATTCCTGAAGTTTATGCGCAGGGAACTCATGAGGAACAGCAATATTTAATCTTGGAGAAAATCGAGAAAGGAAATCGCGACCAAAGTTATTGGGAAAGAATTGCAAGTGGTATAGCGGATATGCACCGAACGACCAATGAAAATTTTGGTTGGAAGGAAGACAATTATATCGGACGATTGAACCAGAAAAATGATTTTTACTCAAATTGGACGGAATTCTTTATCCATTGCCGAATGGAACCATTAGTTGAATCCGCCTTCAATAAGCAACTTCTTAGACCTGAACATTTAAGAAAATTTGATGGGCTCTATAATGAATTGGACGCTATATTTCCTCAAGAAAAACCCGCTTTGCTTCATGGTGATTTATGGGGAGGGAATTTAATGGATGGACTCATTGATCCGGCAGTCTATTTTGGGCATCGTGAAATGGACCTTGCGATGACACAAATGTTTGGTGGTTCTAGTTCCAATTTCATTGAATTGTATCACGAGAATTTCCCTCTGGAAAAAGGAATTGATCAAAGAATTCCAGTTTACAATTTATATCCAAATCTCACCCATTTGAATATGTTTGGCTCTTCATATCTTTTTGGAATTGAGTCGCTTATTCGAAGGTTTTAACTATCTTTCACCTGAAATGGCATACACCAAAACATACAAAGATTCAGTTGAAAAAGACGCGGTTTCCGTTTGGTGGTTGGTTGTCCTTTATTTCATTTCGACCATCATTGGTGCACCGGCTTTCATTGAGCTCACATCAGCCTGGTACACTACGTTTATGTTTTATTCGACTTTTGCTTTGTTAACGGTGGCAATAGCGGTGTCAATTAAAAACTATAAGTGGACTTTTTATGTTTTTGTGATCACAATTCTGATTCCGCAAATCCTTTTCATGTTCTATCTTCCAAATCCACCTTGGTTTTTTCCAATAATATCGGTTTTAATCGGAATACAGTTTTTTTACAACACCCACATCGCAAAAGAAAAGTAATCTACCAAGAAGATCCTGCTCCTCCACCTGATGAGGAACCACCGCCCCAAGATCCTCCGCTACTCCCAGAATAAGAACTTCCAGACGACCAACTACTGCTTGAAGAAGAAGAATAGGAAGAACTTCCACTTGATGGTGGCGACTTTTTCGGAATCGTATAATGTTTGATTTTCTTGTGCTTACAGTTCTGACAAATATAGGTCTTGTAACCCGCTCCGGAAGATGAATAGGTCGCACTTCGTGTAGTTGTACTGCCTTTATATTCCAGCGTTCTTTGCTTGCAAGCGGGGCATTTTCGAACTGATTTGAACCAAGTTTTATAGGGGATAATCACAAATTCTGCATGATCTTCACTTACCCAAACATCATAATCGTAGGAGCCAACTTTCTCTTTCGCTTGTTGCAACTTGGATAGAAATGTATCTTCAGCGCCTTCGCTCATAAGGTGAAGCTCATTTCCAGTTGTTGGGGAATATCTTGTTGTGTATCGAATATCATCCATTAATTTTCCAATTAGCCCCCTGAAAATCAAAAAGGGAAAAGGGAAAAAGATTTTGAAGATTCCGAGTGAACTTACTTTGATCAAATTGTATTTCAGCATGAGATTGCTGGACAAAAAAGATAGGAATATCAAAAGTAAACAAAGCAACAAAGCCGCTGAGTTAACAAGTAAATAGTACCAAGGTAAATCATAAAGCCAAAAAACAGATAAAGCAGAATAGCCACCTAAACTCCTGAACTCCTCTTTGCTCCAGGGTTCTTTTTCCTGAACTTGAACAGTATTTGTTTCATTCAAATACTCGACAGGATTTCCTTGATAAATATCCTTGACTGTGGCAATACCATCTCTTAAACCCGCATAAAAATTTCCTTCTTTAAATCTCGGGTTCATCCTGTTTGTTTGAATCTTAAAGCAAAGTGCATCGGGTAAAATGCTCTCCACGCCGGTCCCCGTAATAAATTCAGTTCTTCTGACATCCAAAACAATGAGAATTAAGAGTCCATTATTGGTCTTAGCATCACCAATTCCCCAAAGATTGAAGAGGTCCATTCCAAATTGATGAGGATCTTGTCCAGCAATTGAATTCAGTAAAACAACAGCAATTGGATAGCCCAAATCATTTTCAATTCGGCTCAATTGTGCGTTCAATGAATCTCTCTGAAAATCTTGTAAGCGACCCGTTTGATCAACTAAATTCTCGTTTTTCGTGACTTTGTTGTTCGGGACATCTTCTACCTTTGTTTGAGCCGATCCCAAACTGAAAAAAAACAGGAGTCCGATAAATACCAGGAGTTTTCTAATCATAACTGTATTCTTTTAATTCGAATTCTGGATGATCAGCTCCATGCTTTTTTACCAAAACATTGTATTGCTTAATGGCCTTAGCCAATTCTCCTCTTTGATATGCAATCCTGTTTTCAGCACCTTCAATTTGAATCAAATGCGTTTGGATACCATCAGACAATTTTGTTGGAAATGTACTTTTATACTCGCCAAACTTTTTGTCAATCTGAGTCTGATTAGAACCCGATAATTCCTTGGTAAGCATCTCCTTCAACTGCTTTTGCTTATTCGTTTTGGATGGTGCTACGGCCAAAAATTCGCGCATGAGATTGTTTTTACGGTCTTGCTCAACTTTTATTTCCATCTCAATAGAATTCACAGTTTCTTCAGCTTCAATCAACAAATCTTTTGTAGCTGATTTGGATTGATCACTTTGTCCGTCTACTTGTTTACCAACGGCAATGAATCCGACAATTCCAATTGCCAATGCCATGACCAAAGCAGCCGCAACAACGATTAAGCGTTTATGATCTTTGGATTTGGCTCTTTGCCTTTTAGACAGGGCACTAATGATATTGATGGCTCTTTGATCGTGATTGTTTAATTTGACCGCTTTCTGAGCCGCATATTCCGCCTCCAGTCGATCTTGCTCTACTCCCAAGTCATTATAGCGCTGAAAATAAGCTAGGGCTAAAGCCGAATAACCTTTCTCTACATAAGGATTGATAGCGACTGCATTTTGAGCTTCTACAAGTCCATCTTCATAATTATTTTGATCCAAATAGCGCTCAGAAGTTTGAACATGACGAAGTGATTTCACCATCAGTTCTCGGAACTGCTTCTCGGTTAAGCCCATACTATAAGCCAATTCCTCCATTTCTTTCCGCGTTAAGGGACGGTCAGAGCTGATGTCACCTTCGGATTTCTGGATAATGGCATCGATGAAATTTTGCAGTTCTCTTTCTTCCATTCTCCTAATTTACTGTCGATTAGAAAATAATCAGACATTTATTGCGGATTTTTTTAAAAAGAATCGCTTTAAGAATAAGAACAACAAGTAACAAGTAGTAATAGAGGGTTAAAAGAGGGGTTTCTATCGAGAAGGTCCTCTTTTAATTTTTTGGATGAAACTTAAAACTCCTCCACACTCCAAGCTTCAGGTTTATCATCAAACCATTTTTTAACTTTCGGCCATACTTGCCCAAATAATTCAGAATTTCGGTAGGCATTTAAGTTCTCTTCTGAATCCCATTTCGAATAGGTGAAAAAAATTCGTCGGTCTTTAATGTCGTGCATCAACTCCACGTGTTGACAACCTTCTCTGTTTCGAATTCGGTCGACAATATCTGGGAAATAATTTCGGAAGTCCTCTACATGCGCTTCCTTGAAGGTCATTTTTACTAATCGAGTAATCATTTAAAACAATTCATTGATGTTTTTAGCAGAACCTTTTGGCTGAAATCGGACACTTACAATGTCATCTTTTCTGAGTCCCAATAAAGAGACGGCGGAACCACCATTCGATTCAACTCCTTTATTAATGGCTATTTCAAGATGGCCTGTCGAGGAAAATAAAGCGAGTTTTTCACCGGATGAGACTTCATTATAGGATTTGGAAATCACATCGATGACATAATCCTCAGATTTGAAATTTAGAATGAACGGATTTCCTTTTCCAATATCTTGAAACAACTTTTCTGTAATATTCGTGATGGCATTTCCATAGTGATCGACATAAATTACCGCTCCTCGAATCATGTTTTCTTCAATCACCGGTTGAATTGAAATCGCTCTTCTTAAATAGTCGATTTCCTCACCAATTTCTTCGGGCTTTTCTCCTTTTAAGAGTCGGCAAGCGACATCTGCAAAAATGGATTTTGTAGGAAAACGAAGGTGTTGAGGTTTGTTGTATTCCGTGATTCTGTATATAGCTTCAGGTTTGTGATGTTCCAAAATCAATGAAAATATGCCGGAATCATTCCCAATAAAAATTTGTTCCTTGTATATGACAATTTTGGGAACGGCCGATTTTGTTTCATCTTTAAAATCAATCACTGGCTCGGGTTCCACCCCAATAATGTGAATCGTACCTGCCGGAAATTCATCTAAAACATTTTTTAAAAGAAAAGAGGCTTCCAAGATATCAAAGGGAGGTACATTATGTGAGATGTCAATAATATTCGCCTGTGGAATATCATTCAAAATCTTACCCTTAACAACGGCAACATAATGATCCTGATGCCCCATGTCTGTTGTTAATGTAAGAATTCCCATATTTCTTTGTAAATCTTATGGTTTTGTTATTAAAGAAGCGTTGTAAATCGACGATACTTTAATATTTTTGCTAAAAATAATTCATTAATTTGAATCAGCAGACAAAGTTAAAATTTTAGCGCACAGGAATTGCAGGAAATAAAATTAGAAATTGAAGGGTTTGATCCCATTGAGATCTTCGGAGTAAACAACTCGAAATTGAAGATCATTCGTAAGTACTTCCCAAAGCTTAAGATTCTTTCGAGAGGAAATAAACTAACCGCAGTAGGAGAGGAAGAGGAGTTGTTGGTATTTGATCGAAAGATTAAGAAAATTCTTGCTTATCTGGGAAAATACAATCAGCTTCGAGATGAGGATATCGATAATATTCTTCTAGACGAGGATGATGATTATCATAAAATCAAGAATGATCAAGTCATCGTTCATGGTGTAGGAGGAGCCCCAATTAAAGCAAGAACGCTGAATCAAAGGAAATTGGCCGAGGCGGTTTTCAAAAATGATATGGTGTTTGCAGTTGGACCAGCAGGTACTGGAAAAACTTATACAGCGGTAGCATTAGCTGTAAGAGCACTTAAAAATAAAGAAGTTAAAAGAATCATTCTTACCAGACCAGCAGTTGAAGCAGGGGAGAACTTGGGATTCCTTCCAGGGGATTTGAAGGATAAATTAGATCCTTATTTACAGCCCCTTTACGATGGTTTGAGAGACATGATTCCTGCCGAGAAATTAGCGGAATATGTGGAGCATGGAGTTATTCAAATTGCGCCTTTGGCTTTCATGAGAGGTCGAACTTTAGATAAAGCTTTTGTGATTTTGGATGAGGCTCAAAACGCGACGTATAACCAAATGAAGATGTTTTTGACAAGAATGGGTAAGTCGGCCAAGTTTGTGGTTACCGGAGACATGACGCAAGTCGATCTTCCGAAACATCAGAAGTCTGGGTTGTTGTCAGCAATAAAACGACTAGAAGGCATCAAAGGGATTGAGATTATCGAGCTGAATAAGCACGATGTAATCAGACATAAATTAGTAAGTAAAATTATTCAGGCATTAGAAGAAGAAAAGGAATGAATGCACTAACAAAAACGGATTTTCAGTTTCCAGGTCAAACCAAAGTTTATCATGGAAAAGTAAGAGATGTATACACCATTAATGAGGATCTCTTGGTCATGGTGGCTTCGGATCGAATTTCGGCTTTCGACCATATTTTACCAAAAGGAATTCCTTATAAAGGACAAGTTTTAAATCAAGTGGCTTCCATGTTTTTGGATGCGACCAAAGATATCGTTCCAAACTGGAAAATGGCAACACCGGATCCTCAAGTGGCTGTCGGAATGGCTTGCGAACCCTTTCGAATTGAAATGGTGATTCGAGGTTATTTGGCTGGACATGCTTGGAGAGAATACAAAGCTGGAAAGCGATTGATTTGTGGGGTAGAGATGCCTGAAGGGATGAAAGAAAATGATCAATTCCCAGAGCCTATTATTACGCCAGCAACAAAAGCTGACGAAGGTCACGATGAAGATATTTCAAGAGAAGAGATTATTAAACAAGGGATTGTTTCTGAAAAAGATTATGTATTGCTGGAGAAATATACTCGAGCTTTGTTTCAAAGAGGAACTGAAATAGCGGCAGAAAGAGGATTGATTTTGGTTGATACTAAATATGAGTTTGGTAAAAAAGATGGCGAGATTATTCTGATTGATGAGATCCATACACCTGATTCTTCTAGATACTTTTATGCAGATGGTTATATTGAAAGGCAAGAAAAAGGCGAACCTCAAAAACAGTTGTCGAAGGAATTTGTCAGAGAATGGCTCATGGAAAATGGTTTTCAAGGATTAGATGGTCAGACGATGCCTGAAATGCCAGATGACTTTGTACAGGTTGTTACGGAAAGGTATATCGAACTTTTTGAAAAGATTACTGGAGAAACTTTTGTAAAGTCGGATATTACCGAGTTGAATTCTAGAATTGAACATAACGTAAACAACTATTTACAAACAGTTTCCAAATAATTTCAGTTTGGAATAATATTTGAATTGGTAGAGATAATTCGTAAATTTGTAGAAACCTCAAAACGCTCAAAATGAAAAGATTTGCACTTATAGGTTTAGTTTGTTTCGGAGTAATGGCATTTGTAATTAGCCCGAAAGAAAACAATACCGAAATTAAAAAAGATACAAAGGCAGAGACCAAAATTGATCCTGCTGCTGACACCTACAAGGTGATTAAAGTGAACGGGAAAATTATTTATGTAAAATCCGGTTCTTCAATGAAAATGGGAGATGTTTTTGCCCCTGCAACAAATTTAAAATTTGCTACTGCAGAGTCGAGAGCAGCGATCATTTCTAAAATCAAAGGAAGATTTATCTTAACTGCAGGAAAGAGTGGACAAAGATCCAACTTGCTTCCGGCGATGAATAATATCTCTTCCAGAGCAGGAGCTTTGCTAAATATCATTGATCTTCAAAATCACTTCCAAGGAAAATACGTGATTCTTGGTAACATGAAGTTGACGATTGGTAAAGATGCTTTCCCAATGGATAAGGATCATTTCTTCTACTTAAGATATGATTATGAAGGAGAGTCAATTAATAAAAAGCTTCCAGTTGAGGACGGTAAATTAGTGCTTAACAGAGATGATATTTATAAGGTGGATGGAGAGTCGATCGATGGAACAAAGGTGAAAGAAATGACTTTGTTTTACAGAGACAATGCGAAAAAGACGTCTTCTAAAATCAATTCATTCAACCCAGTTTTTCCTGATATCAAATTATTGAAAGAAGAGTTGAATATCATCATTTCAGAATATTCTGATAAGGATGCTGACAAAAAGAAATCTGAAATCACTTCTTATATCAATGAGTTCTACGGAAAGCCAGATAAAGACAATCTAGCTGAATTCCTAAAGAAAGAATTCGAACTGTAAGAATTAAGAAAATACTAAAGAGAGCCGATTCGTTTGAGTCGGCTTTTTTGTTAAGTAGATATCTGGACATTTGGATGTTTGGATTCTTGGATTTAGGGTTGAATATTTAAATATATATCCTCGCTTATTTTCGTTTTACTGCATTCATATCCTTCCCTTAAAACATTTGAGTTGTAAGAAATTTGAAAAGTGAAATCTCCCGATTCAAGTGGTGTTCCGGTGAATACAAAAAAATAAGTGTCCGATGAACTTAATAACTGTGAATAGTGAACCTCTAGCCATTTTGGAGCGCCAATAAGTTGAATATCGCTAAAGTATACAGTGTCTAGAGGGTTGACATACATTGAAATATGATCCGTGTACTGAACATTGATTTGTCCATCCACAAGTTGTTTTCCAGGCATATCACTATGAACAGTTAGTGCACAATACAAAATTTGTTCATATGAACTTAAACCCAAAAGCAATATCGTGAGAATAAAAGTAGGTTTCATATGCAATTAATATTTTCTAACCAAAAGTCCAACCCTTCGACTATCAAATTCTCCACATGCGTTCCAAATTTGAAGCTCAGGGACCGATAGTGAGAGGTGAAAAGGGGCACAAACTATATATTTTGTAAATCATCCGATAATTTTATTTGTGCCCAGAAAAAGTTAGCAAAAACCAACAAACCAACAAACCAACAAAACAACTAACCAACTATTCAACTTGCTAATCAATTTCCATTCGAATATTATGTCCTTCCAGTTCTTCTAGATGATCCGACATTCTGAAATTCGCCGGATCGAAAGTCTGGTCTCTTTTTCTGGACTGACTCTGCCTTCGAATACTTCGAGCAAAGTGGCGAACATCATCCACCGATTTTAAAATAAGCCCTGGTATGGCAACGTTTTCTCCGCTTTCATCTTTCGCAACCATCGTAAAGTAAGAGGAATTACAATGCTTGATTTTATTTGTATTAATGTTTTCGGCTTCAACTCGAACTCCAACGACCATGGAGGTTGTGCCAACATAATTGATAGAGGCTTTTAGATGCACCAGTTCACCAACTTCTATTGGATTTAAAAAGTCAACTTTATTCACAGACGCCGTCACACAATAGTTTCCGGAGTGTTTCGAGGCACAAGCAAAAGCAATTTGATCCATGAGGTTTAATATGAATCCACCATGAATCTTTCCCGAAAAATTGGAGTGGGAGGGAAGCATCAGCTGCGTCATGATAATCTGAGATTCTTCTCGAGTCTTAAATTTCTTTTCCATGGATATTCAATTTCTTAAATATACTGATTAAAAAGAGATTATTTAGTCTCGGTTGTGTCCGCTGAGATATAAGGCAAACCATCCTTCCGCCAACGCATCATCCCTTTATCCAAATCAATAATATTGGTAAAACCTAGTTTTTTAATCATGATTCGCGCGGCAAAATGACTTCGGTGCTGAGTCTCGCAATAGATATAGGTAGGCTTATTTGGGTCTATCTTGAAAGATCGAATCTTATCTTTAAACTCCTTATTAAGCAAACTCGAATTCAAAGCACCTTCAATATGAGATTTTTCGTATTCGCCAGTAGTTCGGATATCTAAAATATTGATACTATTTTCGACGCGTCCTTCAGTGATTTCGGAGTTATATTGCTGATTATTCATTTCCTTGTAGGCATCACTCTTCTTTAGAAACGAATACACACAAGAATGAAGACTAAATGTCAGCGAAACTAAGACTATTAAAAGACGCAATTCTTTCATTCCTTCTCAACAACTATCCTTGGCGCTCGTTTCCAACGAGTGTCGCAAATTAAAGGCGTCTCCCGACGCCACTAAAAAATTTAGATTGCTACAAAAAATCCTCTTCCTTCAAATCAAACAATTCCAAAGAGGTCTTATACATGATATTATCCAGGTCTTCCTGACTCATATCACTCTCCTCCATGAACTTTCCAATTTCTAAATCACCCAGTGGAAAAGGATAATCAGTACCCATGGCAATGCGTTCCGAACCAACCTGAGAGATAATGTATTTTGTAAAGTCAATATCATGTGTAATACCATCAAAATAAAATCGTTTCAGGTATTCTCTTGGGTTTACTTTATTATCAATTTGAACTAAGTCCGGTCGGCAATTAAATCCGTGTTCGATTCTTCCAATCGTAGGAATAAAAGATCCTCCAGAATGACTCAAAACAACTCTTAAGTTCGGTAATCTTTCCATAACTCCTCCAAAAACAAGTGAACATGCAGCTCTTGAAGTTTCGGCCGGCATTCCAACCAACCAAGGAAGCCAATATTTCTTCATGGAATCAAATCCCATCATTTCCCATGGGTGAATCATGATTGCCATGTTTAATCTTTCTGCAGCTTCAAAAATTGGAAAGAATTCAGATTCTGATAAATTCTTGTCATTGATATTGGAGCCAATTTGGATTCCTTTAAAACCTAATTCATTTTTACATCTTTCAAGTTCTTGAATCGCCAATTCTGTGTCTTGCATCGGTATGGTTCCTAGTCCAACATATTTTTTAGGATACTTTGCAACCACTTCTGCAATATGATTATTCAGAAATTGGGATAATTCCAAACAGTCTTTCCCTTTTGCCCAATAGGAAAACATCACGGGAATTGTACAAATAATCTGTACATCTGTTTCGTACTGATCGTAGTCCTTGATTCTTACGTCTTCATTCCAACAATTCTCTTCAATTCTTCTAAAAAACTCATTGCCCTGCATCATATCGCCAAACTTTGGATCATCCGTTTCCTGCATCCAAATAAAGTCACCGTAACCAAATTTTTGAGTCCAATTTGGCATTGAAGCAGGTAGAATATG
>JAUICI010000113.1 GCA_030427935.1 Bacteroidia bacterium
GTGAGAAAAAACAATATGCCTGTGGTGCAAATGCTTTTTGCAAAAGGTGCTCAGGTTAAATCTCCAAATGTAATTGCTGCTGCGGCTGAAAATCAAAATAAAGACATGGTTCAATTTCTGATTTCAAAAGGTGCCGCTCCTGGAGACGGATTAATTCCTGCATTAACAAAAAACAATCTAGAAATCGTACAACTTTTATTGTCGAGTGGTGCCGACGGAGGCGCTCCAAACGCGGTAGAAATAGCTTCTAGAAATTCAAGTCCAGAGATTTTGCAACTTATCTTGAACAAAGGAGGTCAAGCTCAAAACGGACTAATGCCAGCCATTGATGCGAACAAAAAAGAGAATGTAAAAATTTTACTTCAAACGGGAGCCTCTCCTTCTGAGGCGAAATATATAGAAAAGGCTGTTGAAAAAGGTAACTTAGAAATCACAAAGGAGTTAATCAATTTCGGTGGGGACCCAAATGCCGGTGTTAAGTTAGCCGTTAACTCATTCAAAGAGGATATTTTAAAGTATTTGATCAGCAAAGGAGGCCAAGTTAGTGATGGCGCTCTGTTTGTAAACCCAATTAATATGAATAAAACTGAGATTGTGAAAATTCTTATTAATAGTGGTTGTAGTGTTTCTTATACAGACATCAAGAAAAACAATCTTCTTCATATGGCAGGTGCCAAGGAAAGAACTAATATCGCACGTTTACTAATTGCAACTGGAAAGATCGATATCAATGGTAAAAATGATGTAGGAGATTCTCCTTTACATTTGGTTGTCAACACGAAAAACCTTGAGTTAACTCAGGTTTATGTTGAGGCAGGAGCCAATATCAATGCAAAAAATTCCATGGGGAAAGTAGTCTTCAAAGTGGCCAGAGGTGGGAAGGTGAAAAAGTATTTAAAAAGTAAAGGAGCCAAGAAGAAGTAAACTTAGATTCAGTATTTAACAAATTTTGCCAAGTCAAAACTGAAAAAAAGCCTAAATTTGCGAGAAATTCAGCGGATGAAGCACACTTTATTTTCATTATTAGCAATATTCACTTTTTCGATTTCATTTGGGCAGACCTATTTGATCGACGAAGATTTTCAGGGAGGTATTCAGGGAACCTGGCAAGTCATCACAAATGATACCTCTACTGCTCATCCTGATGTTAGCGAGTTTACTTCAGCATGGATCATAAAAGAGAATCCGGACACAACTGGAGACTCAGTAATCGCTGCAACCTCCTATTTTGAGCATGGAGGAGTTGCTTCAAGATGGATCATTACTCCTCAAGTTCAATTGGGGACACATGGAAACTTTATCGAATGGGATGCTAAATCACATGACCCTTCCTTCCCTGACGGTTATCATGTTTTGATTTCGACAACAAACGATTCTCTACACAATTTTACCGACACCCTATTTTATACGGATTTTGAACTACCAAACTGGACAACAAGAGAGTTTCAATTAGCAGACAGCACCTATGCGGGCATGCAAGTTTACTTTGCCTTTGTAAATGACTCAGATGATCAGTATATCTTGTATTTAGACAATATTAGAGTTCGAGCAGATGATCCACTTTCGATTTCAGACTATTCGACACAGGATGTTTCTCAAGTTTTTCCGAATCCATTCGATCACTCGATTTTTATTCAGACCGAATTTGAAATTTCTTCGATTCAGTTGACGGACATGACTGGAAAGATTATCAAAAATATTTCAGAAGAAACTTATCAAATACATTCGCTTGAAAGTCTTCCGAAAGGGATGTATGTACTTCAGTTGAATTATAAAAATGGATTAACTGAAAACAAGAAAATGATCAAAAGATAGTTTGATCTGTTGAATATTTAGTCAAATTCTCCGTTAGAGCTTTTATAAGTCTTAATTTTAGACGATTTTTGCAAGAATGAAGAAATACTTTTTCATATTTATTTTCACTCTACTTTTAATTGGAAAATCCTATTCACAATCACATGTATTGGTGTTTGGACTGCAGTATAAACCTATCATTCCAACAAATATTTTTGGTGCTGGTAAATTTGAAACGATTTCGGACAATGAAAAATTCAACGTTTTAACGAAACAGAAGTTTGGACATGTTTTTGGAGGAGTCGTGAGAGTCGGATTCAACAGATGGATCTCTTTGGAAACGGGGATCAACTATGTCATGCGGTTTTACAACACCACTTACAATGTACCAGACTCGAGTATTTCCACCACAAATGATTTTAAAGTAACCAACTTCCAAATACCCTTGAGTGCACTGGTTTATGTGAAATTATCTGAAATGTTTCACATGAATGTTGCCTTAGGAATTTCGGGAGCCATTTTCCCTTCAGATATTTCAACTCTTTCGGAGACCTCCGACAATACCAAAATGAGCTTTTTAATGGAAGGAAGAAGAAGCAGTTGGTTTCAAGGTGCTTTTGATGCCAATGTAGGCTTCGAATTGAGAACCAAAAAGATTGGGTATTTTTATTTGGGAGCGTCTTATCAATTACCCTTTACAAGAATCATGGACGTTGCCTACGAATACAAACATTCTGGAGACTCACAAGAATTAATTTTCACTCCTTTAAATGGAGCTTATCTTACAGCTGATATTCGATATTTCTTCCCAGAAAACCCTGAGAAAAAGAAAAAGTGGGAAGAGCAAAAACAAAGATATCGTCAGGAACAAGAACGCAGAAGACAAATCAGAAAGAAGAAAAAAGAAGCTCGTAAGAAAATGAAAGAGCTGAATAAACAATAAGCATTTGAAGTACGAGTGACAAGTGATGAAGTGCGAATTTGATTAACGCTGAATTTAAAATCAATCCACTTGATCTTTCATGCACTGCTCTTCTGGTCGAGCACCACATAAGCCGCAAGTCGCCCCTTCTTTTTCTAGCAATGGATTATTACTTGCACAAGTACCTGCAAACTCGCCTCCTTTTTTAGCCCAAATTTTGATTGCGATTCCAGCGAATCCAAGAGCTAAAAGTCCTATTGTGATTAGAATAACTAACATACCTTAAAGTTAAGAAAATTTGGCTTACTATGAAGACGATAGGTTAAACGAAATGCTTACAAACAAAAAAGCATCCTAAACATAATTGTCAGGACGCTCCGTTTGAATATCTTGAAAAAGGATCTTATTTTAAGTATCCCTTTGCTTTAGCTTCTTTAACACAAGCAGTGATTCCCTTCTTATTGATAGTTCTCAATGCAGAAGTAGAAATCTTAAGCGTAATGTATTCTTTCTCCTCAGGAAGGTAAAACTTCTTCGTTACCAAATTTGGGTAAAACTTTCTCTTAGTTTTTCTATTTGAGTGAGAAACATTGTTCCCAACCATTACCTTCTTTCCTGTTAATTGACAAACTCTTGACATCTCTGTTCCTTTTTATTCTCGTGTGTATTACGTTCAAAGAGGACGCAAAGATAAATCAAATTTCCGAAATACCTTAAGAAAATGTGAATTTTTCTTTAATTATATCCGAAAATGTGATTTCTCAAGAAATTCAAGGCCGTTAAGCAGGTCATTTCCACATTCCTAGAACGATCAGATCCAAATTGAAATTTCCGCGCTACGGTTCCTTTCGAACTGGATATCGCAATCCAAACTGTACCAACCGGTTTTTCCTTTGTTCCGCCATCCGGACCTGCAATTCCTGTGGTCGAAATACAATAATCCACTTCCAATCTTTTTCTTCCTCCATCCGCCATTTCTTGGGCAGTTTGTTCACTTACGGCTCCAAATTCCATCAGTGTTTCTTTGGAAACATTGGCTAATTTCATTTTTTCTTCGTTGGAATAAGTAATCAGGCTTCCCATATAGTATTCACTCGCTCCGGGAACAGAAGTAATCATTGCCGAAAGAGATCCTGCTGTGCAAGACTCCACTGTCGCGACTGTTGAGGAAGAATATTTTAAGATTTCCCCTAAGACTTTTGCTAGACTAAAGGTATTAAGAGAATAGACAAGCTTAGGGAAATTCTGTTTCAATTCTCGGCACAACTCGTCCACCATAATGGTGTCTCCTTCGGTTGAAGTTATCCTCAACTTTACCAAACCGGGACTGGGTAAATACGCCAATTTCAATCCTGCATTCTCAATTCTTTCTTCCCATGGTCGAATAAGTTCGGCCAATTTCGACTCTCCTATACCTTGCGTGTAGACCATACCATAATAAAGCTTCGAATTTTCATTCTTTAATTGAGGTAAAATCGATTCTCGCATCATTCCTTTCATTTCATAAGGAACACCTGGCATGGAAACAACAATTTTATCATCTTGCTCGAACCACATCCCACTTGCCGTGCCTAATTCATTTGGAATCATTTTGGCACCAACTGGTAAAAGCGCTTGGTCTCTATTCACTTGCAAAACTTCTCTTCCTCGAGATTCAAAATAATCGACAATTTTGGCTAAAACAATTTCATTCATCTCAAGCTCGGTCTTGAAATATTCGGCTAAACACTTCTTCGTGATATCATCTTTTGTAGGCCCCAGCCCCCCAGTAATCAATACTAATTCTGCTCTTTTCAAAGCATTATCTAGGCTATCAATTATATGTTTTTCCTCATCAGCAATAGTCGTTACCTGAACCGTATTAATGCCGATTAAAGCCAATTGCTCAGAGATCCAAGTTGCATTGGTATTAATAGTCTGACCCAGTAGTAATTCGTCGCCAATACTGATAATTTCAGCCTGCATAAGATTGTCTGTTTATTTTTCACTAATTTCGGTAAAATATTTGATGTAGGAATTCTGAAAACACAAAAATAAAAGAACATGCAAAAGATTTATTTAATGCTATTGGCGATGGGATTTATCGTTGTATCATGCGACTCACTGAAAGAAGCAGAGAAATCTGTAAACAATGTTATTGGAGGAGGAAACTCGAACAACTCCGGTGGAGGATTGACGAATGATGAAGTTATAAAAGGATTAAAGTCAGCTCTTCAAGTAGGGATCAATAACGCGACTAACCTCACTTCAAAAGTAGATGGTTTTAATAAGAACATGGAAATTCGAATTCCATGGCCAAAGGATGCCCAAGATGCGCGTCAAAAGTTGATCGACTTGGGTATGCAAAGTCAGGTTGATAAATTCGAAGAGACCATGAACAGGGCTGCGGAAGAAGCATCAAAAGGCGCTGTTGACATTTTCGTAAATGCCATTACTAGCATGACAATCAGTGATGCGATGGGAATTCTACAAGGAAATGACAATGCAGCCACTGAATATTTAAAAAGAACAACTAGACAAGCATTGAAAGATAAATTCAAACCGATTGTAAAATCTGCAATTGACAAAGTTGAATTGACGAAATATTGGAACCCTCTGATGAGCGCTTACAATAAAACAACGATGCTTACGGGAAAACCAAAAATCAATCCTGATTTGGAAGAATATGTAACAGATCTTGCAATTGACGGTTTGTTCAAAATGGTTGAAAAAGAAGAAAAGAAAATCAGAAAAGACCCAATGGCTCGAGTAAATGACATCTTACAGAGAGTTTTTGGTTCCCTAGACAAATAGAAATGAATTTTAGAGCCATCAGTTTAGATGGCTCTTTTTTTTACATCAATTATGATTCCTGAATCTGAGCTCATTCTTAATTCCAAAGGAAACATTTACCATCTTGATCTAGCTCCTGAAAATATTTCAGATGACATTATTATTGTTGGAGACCCCGATCGAGTGAGACTGGTCGCCTCTTTTTTTGATTCGATAGAGTTTGAAAATCACAATCGTGAATTTGTCACGATTACAGGAAAATTCAATCAAAAAAGAATAACGGTAATATCTTCTGGTATCGGTACCGATAATATCGACATTCTTTTAAATGAATTGGATGCTTTAAAAAATATTGATCTTCAGACAAGAGAAATCAAAAAACAAAGCTCTTCATTGAATATTGTTAGGATTGGAACTAGTGGATCTTTAAGAGAAGAGATTAAGCCTGGAGATGTTGTAGTTTCCAAATATGCCATAGGAATTGATGGTTTATTGAATTTTTATGATTTGGATAAAAATGATGCCGCAAACCTTCATTTGAAAGAAAACCTGAAATGGCATCAAGAATTCAATCCACCTTATATTGTAGAATCCAATCCCGAACTTTTTCAAATCCTATCCAAAGGTTTCAACTCTGGAATCACCTTGACGGCTCATGGATTTTATGCACCTCAAGGACGTGAACTCAGGTTAAAAAACCGAATGGCTAATTACCTGGATTCTATAAGCTCTTATTCCTACCAAAACATCCCGGTAACCAATTTTGAAATGGAAACTTCTGGGGTTTATGGTTTATCTAGATTAATGGGTCATAAGGCCTGCACAATTTGTTTGATTTTAGCCGGTAGAACCAATCACAAATTCGAAATGAATTACAAGGAATTAATGCGAAACTTGATTCAGGAAGTCCTCACACGATTAACATCTCCTTATTGAAAAACTTTCCATCGGCCTTAATTATCCGTATATTATAGAAATATCTTTGTACGGATGACTGATGATGCTAAAATAGATGCACTGATCAAATTACTTGATGATCCAGATGAACAGATCTATTCTCAAATCAAAGATGAACTAATTTCAATTGGTGGTAAAATTATTCCCAGATTAGAAATTTTCTGGGAGGAACATCAATACGAATTGAATCTTCAAGAAAGAGTAGAAGAGATCATTCATAAGATTCAATTTGAAACGGTACTTGAGAATTTAAAAGAATGGCTGGATGATCCGGCAAAAGATTTGATTGATGGTGCCATGGCAATTGCCCGGTTTCAATATCCTGATTTGGATGCAGACAAAATCAGAGATCAAATCAACCGCATTCGAAATGCAGTTTGGCTAGAGTTATCGGATGATCAAACTTCCTACGAAAAAGTGAACATACTGAATCGTGTTATTTATGATGAATTCGGATTCAGAGGCAACAAAAAGAATTTTCATTCCCCTCAAAACTCCTTTATAAATGATGTATTGGAATCTAAAAAAGGGAACCCACTTAGTCTAAGTTTGATTTACAGTTATATCGCTCAAAGTTTGGATGTTCCTATTTATGGCGTAAATCTCCCAAATCACTTCATCTTGGCTTATGTTGATACCGAAAACATGATCGAATTATTGGATCATGTAGACAAAGATGATGAAGTGCTTTTTTATATAAATGTCTTTAGTAGAGGGACCATCTTCTCGAAAACGGAGATTGATAAATTTCTCAAGCAATTGGACATTAAAAAAGACGAGAAGTATTATACGCCTTGCTCCAATACGGAGATTATCAAACGAATGATTGTGAATCTTCATAATTCCTATTCAAAACTAGGATTCGAAGATAAAGTTGAAGAACTCGAGGCTGTTTTGAAGCTTTTCAATTAGAATGATTTCCTTTCCAAATGCCAAGATTAATATTGGACTACATGTAGTTTCCAAGCGATCAGATGGCTTTCATAATATTGAATCCTGCCTCTACCCGATTCCATTTCATGATGTTCTTGAAATTGTACCAGCAGATAAGTTTTCTTACCATCAGTATGGAATAAAAAAAGAAATTCCAGATTCGGAAAACTTGATAATTCGTTCTTATCAACTGCTTGAAAAAAAGTATCGTCTGCCCGAAGTTGAAATTCGTCTAATCAAAAATATTCCTCTTGGCTCAGGTCTTGGAGGTGGAAGCTCGAATGCTGCTTCTACCCTTCAAATGTGTAATGAATTGTTTCACCTAAACCTGAATTCCAGCCAATTGAAAGAACTGGCATTAGAATTAGGTTCAGACTGTCCATTCTTCATTGAAAACGAACCATTACTGGTATCGGGACGAGGTGAAGATTTTAAGCCGAATAAACTGAATCTTTCGGGATTCCAACTTATATTAGTTTTTCCAGAGTTAGAAATATCAACTAAAAAAGCCTTTCAGAATTTACAAAATCTTGATTCGGGGAGGAACTTAGAAAATGAATTATCAAAGCCCATTTCAAACTGGAATGAAAGCATTCGGAACGACTTTCAGCAACCATTTTTTGAAGCACACCCCGAATTGAAAACAGATTTCGATTTTATTCAGTCCAAATCCTTGTATGCTTCTCTTAGTGGAACAGGATCAACTTTTTATGGAATCTTCAAAGAAAAATGTGAACTGGATATCCAGCAAAAGCATTTATGGATTAGGCTGTAATTGAAAACCCTGAAAATAGACCTCTCCACCCCTCTACCTCCAAACCATCAACCCTCACCCCTCCAACAAACATCTGACTTCATTAAAAATCAAAGCTGTTGCTCCCCAGATTACTTGGTCTTGAATATCAAAATAGGGAATATCCTTTAGTACGAGTCCGTTTCCTGTTTTGATATTGGTTTTTCGAATATTCGATGCATCTATGATATCTGAAATCGGAATTTCTATGATTCGTTGAACCTCTCTTGGGTCAGGAACAAATAAAGGATCTCTTTCCTCTAGGACTGAAATAAATGGATTTACAATAAACCTACTCACCGGAATAAAAACAGTAGAAAGATCAATAAGATGATTTACAGCCTCCTTCTCAACTCCAATTTCCTCATTCGTTTCTCGGAGTGCAGTTTCGAAAAGAGAATCATCCACATCCTCGCTTTTTCCTCCTGGTAATCCAATTTGTCCGGAATGAACGCCTTTGTAAGTATTCCTTTCAATTACGACCGTATGAGGAACTCCCCTCTTTTCATAAACTAAAAACATGACCGAACTTTCCCTGTAGTTACTTGGGTCAATTTCATCATAGCTCAAAGGGCGATTCATGGGACTCATTTCCTGATGTGCTTTAATACCAGGCAATTGTTCATTTGAGCTGAGTTTATTTATGACAAAATCCAAGTCCATTCTACAAAAATAGACGTTCCCTCTAAAATATGTTTATTTTTGCAGCTGCATTTTAGAATCCTATGGAAGATAAATGGAAAAAACTTAGAGAGAGTCTTGAAATGGAGGAGTATCCTTCCCTTTATTATTTCAAGTTCATCATTCCAAATGAGGAGGAAAAGCTTGCTCAATTAAAGAGTAAATTCGATATTGAAAAAGCAGAAATCAATCTCAACTATTCCAAAAGCAAGAAATATGTAAGCGTTGGAATAAAAGAGATCATGATGTCTGTAGATCAAATTATTCAAACCTACCAAAGTGTTGGAGAAATAGAAGGTGTGATATCATTATAAATTATGGGAAACTGGTTTTTAGAAGGCATACTTGGAGTTCTTTATCTAACGTTAGGATTAATCGTTGTGGTCATCGGTTACCGTTTCTATATGAAATGGGCAGGAAAAGGAAGAAAGTCTGAGGCAATATATTTCAAGCCGGACCCGTTAAAGAACCGACTGATTATTGGCAAGTTTGAATCGTATATTGAATTGGAAGAACCAGCAAAAGTAAAAGTACTTTTAGCTGATTTAGAAGGAAACGAAAAATATGTGATCATTGAAAAGGAATTCAAAAAAGGACTGACTCCGATCACCTTTGATTCCACGCAATACGAAGACGGGGAATATTTCTACACGATTCTTACTGATGATATGAAGTCTGAAAAAAAGATTAAATTGCAGAATCAGAAATAACCAGAAATGAGAATCTTTCTAGCTTTATTTTTTTCCATCATAATTGGTTCAGGCTTTTCTCAAGGAAAAGATTTCGAACCGAAGGGTGCCCTTAAGTTTGATGTACAAATCCCCATCGTTTTGGGAAATAGTCCCATGAAAAGTATCATGAAAGGGATGGTCAAAGGAAATCTTTATTACCAACACAATGTATTTAAAGGACTGAATATTGGCGCAGGAGGTCATTATGTCCTGTACAATATTGACGAATTTGCACTTTTTCAAGAGATCACAGGGTTCATGCATGAAGTTGGTGGTTTTGGAAAGATCTCCTACCAAAAATTCTTTGGTGAAAAATTTGGTTTTGAAATCGGAGTTAAGGGAGGATACGCACACTATTTTTCAGTGAATGACTCTTGTCAAGCTCAACTAGGAAAAGCTTATGATGAGGGAACCTATTTTATTGAACCAGTCATGAATTTCGAATTAAAGATTAATGAAGCTTTGGGAGTAAACCTCGCTTTTGGATGGGCCATTTATGGAACCTATTTCGATCAAAGATTCCTATGTATAGAAGAACTCCCGGGTGGAGATGTATATAAAAAATCAAACACAAACATGATTAATTTAGGTTTTGGAATAAGCTATTATTTCGGATATAAAGCCAAATTAAACAATCAATAATCTTCTACAATTAGCAATGAGTAAAATTAAATTTGGAACCGACGGATGGCGTGCAATCATCGCCGAAGAATACACTGTAAATAATGTAGCCCGAGTTGCTGTTGCGACGGCAAAATGGGTGAAAGAAAAATATGAGAATCCAAAAATCGTAATTGGCTATGACTGCCGATTTGCAGGATTAATGTTCGCCGAAACAGCGGCAAAAATATTTGTAAAAGAAGGTATTGAAGTGATTTTCTCCACAGGATTTGTCTCCACACCAATGGTTTCGCTTGGTGTTGTAAAAGAAAAAGCATCACTAGGAGTAGTGATCACTGCAAGTCACAATCCACCTTCTTATAATGGATTTAAACTGAAAGGTGATTTCGGAGGCCCTTTGCTTCCTGAGAATGTGGCAGAAGTTGAGGCTATGACCCCAGATGCAATCGACTTTGACCTATCTTCTTTAAGTTTAGATTCGAATTTGTTTGTAAAAAAGGATCTAGAAACGCTTTATGTGGAGCATGCACAAGTAAATTTTGACTTTGAAGCCATTAAAAATTAAGGATTAAAATTTGGATACGATGCGATGTACGGTGCTGGACAAAATGCAGTAAAAAGATTACTTCCAGACGCCACATTTTTACATGCCGAATACAATCCAAGTTTCATGGGCCAAGCTCCAGAACCTATCGATAAAAACTTACAAGAGTTTTCGAAACTGATCAAAGAATCAGGAACTATTGACTCTGGATTGGCTACGGATGGAGATGCAGATAGAATTGGACTATACAATTCAAAAGGAGAGTTTATCGATTCTCATCATATCATTTTATTGTTGATTCATTATTTGGTAAAATACAAAGGAATGTCGGGTAAAGTTGTTACCGCTTTTTCTTGTACACCAAAAATCGCCAAGCTCTGTGAACACTATGGTTTAGAGCACCAAACGGTTAAAATTGGGTTCAAATATGTTGCGGGAATCATGATTTCGGAAGATTGTTTACTTGGAGGTGAAGAATCAGGTGGAATTGCAACCGCTGGACATATTCCAGAAAGAGATGGAATTTGGATGGGATTGATCATCTGGGAATTCATGGCGAAATCTGGAAAGTCCTTGGATGATTTGATTCAAGAAGTTTATGATATCGTTGGACCTTTCGCTTTTGAAAGAGACGATTTACATATTTCTGAAAAATTAAAACTATCGATCATAGAGAATTGCAAAGAAGATAAATATGCATCCTTTGGCGATTATTCAGTAGATAGAATTGAAACAATCGACGGATTCAAATACTTCTTTGATGACGACAGATGGTATATGATTCGTCCATCTGGTACAGAACCAGTTTTAAGAACTTATTGTCAGGCTCCTTCCATTGAAGAAGTTCGACAAATCTTAAAAATTGGAAAAGACACTTTAACAAACTAAAATGAAATTCTGGAAGAAACTTGAACTGCATTGGAAGATTATCATTGCTTTAGGACTCGGTATTATATGGAGTTTTATTGCAACTGGATTTTTTGGTGGTATTGATAAATCGAATGCTTTTACTCCTGGTGAAGAAGAGGCTCGAATTGTTCAAGCGGACACAGTTGAAAATGAAGGTGCTACTGAAAATTTATTTACAAGAGTTGAGATCAATTTCTCAGGATTTAGCAATGACCTAAACAAGATTAAATGTCGATTTACCGGTTCTGGTAAAAAAGTTATTATTGATACAATCCGGCAAGAGGACTCCAAAATAACCGCCCAAGTTTTAATCCCAAATGATAAGATTCAAGAGGAAATTCAGTTCTACGCGAAGAGCGGAGGTTTAGAATCGCTTTCAACATTCACGTCTAAATGGGTTGCCCCTTGGGGTGAAATCTTTATTCGATTATTAAAACTCATTGCCATTCCACTTGTTTTGTTTTCGATTATAGCTGGAATTGTAGGTTTGACGGACACATCCAAACTAGGAAGACTTGGAGGCAAAACCATTGGAATGTATGTAGCAACTACTTTTACCTCGGTCATTGTTGGGCTACTTTTAGTCAATCTTTTCGCTCCAGGCCATCAATCTGATGATGAAATTAGGTTGAAAAACAGAGTGAAATACGAACTTTGGGCTAAAGAAACTGGGACTGATTTAAAAGACGAGAAAAACGTACTGGAAGATCCCGAATACCAAAATGATATTGCAAAAATCAGTTTAGCATTAAAGGCAGAAGAAAAAGTAGAAGAGGGTTCAGCTGGACAAAAGAAATTTGAATCTGTTCAAAAGAATACGAAAAGTGCCAAAGAATCCGGTCCACTACAGTTTCTGGTAGACATGGTTCCGACGAATATCGTACTTGCCCTTGGAGATGGAGGATTAATGTTGCAAGTCATATTCTTCGCCATCTTTTTCGGATTGTCTCTCCTATTTATCGAGAAAAAG